>NZ_JBHTST010000130.1:0-25257 GCF_042794995.1 Streptomyces sp. NPDC056503 | reverse complement strand
CCCCTCCCCAGGGCGCCGACCCTGCCCCGTACACCCGAGAAGGAACATGCTCACGAAATTCTCCGTCACCCTGAACGAGTCCGTTGGAGCGCCTTCGCAAGGGCCTGACTTCCGGACGACAGGGGAGATCTTTCTCCGTTACCACCACTTCATTCACCCTGTCACGCTCAGCGTCGGGAACACGACGTTCCTCGACGAGGAGCCCGTTCCGGTCCTCGACTTCCTCCTGGTGCTCGAACGCGCCGTCGGCCGGCTGCGGGACGGAGAGAGCAGCGGGATCTCGTTCACCGAAAGTCCGGAGAAGATCGTCCTCGACCTCCGGGAGGACGACCTCGTCCTGAAGTACGGCGACACCGAGGCGATCTGTCCCGTCTCCGATTTCGTCATCGCCGCGACCGGGTTCCTTCACGACGCACTGGAAGCCGTGACGCGCAGCGCTCCTTCACTGCGGCAGAACGCGTTCGTGATCCGTCTCAGAGGGCTCGTCGACAGCCACTCCTGAAGCGGCAATCCCCCCGATCGGCGGGAAACCCGGTCGGCCGTCAGGCTCGACACTGCCGGCCGGGCAGAGGACGCAGGCGGCTCGCGCCAGGCCGCCTCCTGCGCCAGGTGGCGGCCCGGCGCGAGGCCCCGTTCTCCCCCGCACGCGGAACGCCCGGCACTCGCGCCGGCCGAGACCCCACCTCCCTGAGAGCTCACAGCAGAGCGACAGAGAAGTCGGAACGGTTCGCTCCCCGCCGCGCCGGGCAGGAGACCGCGAGTGGGCGGGCGGAGTCGTCCGGCAGGGGTGACAGGAATCGAACCTGCGACATTCGGTGGGGGGGAGACCGACGCTCCGACCGACTGAGCCACACCGCTGGGTGGGCAAGGTCCTCTCATCCCGGTGGAATGCGGCGCCGCTCGGTCTTCAGGAAGCGAGGCCGAGGCGCGGGCCGCCCCGGTCGCGCAGGCGCCGGAAGAAGGTGAGGACGCCCGCGGAGCCGCCGGCCCAGGTGGCGCTCGGACGGGCGAGGCCGGTGTCCGGGAAGACGGGCCGGGACCAGGTGCCGCCGCTACGGCTCAAAACGAGCCGGGCGACGGTCTCGGCCCCGTCCCGGAACTCCTCCGAGCCGGACGCCTCCGCGACGTCCACCAGCAGGTCGCCCACCCCGGCCAGGCCGCAGCACTGCGTGACCAGCGGCATCCTCGGCGCCAGGGCGGCGCAGGCGCGCGCGGCCCGCCGGGCGAGGTCGAGGTGGCGGGGGTCCCCGAGGTCCCCGGCAGCCTGGAGGTGTACGGATCCGATGCCGGCCAGGCCGCGGCACCATGAGCCGTAGCGGCGGGTCGCCCCGGGCTCGGCGGCGGCCGCGATGACGTCCGGTGTCACGGCGGCCAAACGTGCGGCGGCCCGCTCGGAGCGGGCGACCGCGTCCGGGTCCCCGGTCCACGCGCCGTACGCGAGGAGGAAGGAGACGACGCCCGCCTCGCCGTGCGCGAGGCCCTCGCGGAGCGCGGCGCTGCCGGGCGTGTCCGGGCCGGCCGGGGCGAGCCGGGCGGTGCCCAAGGCCAGCATCCGGTCGCAGCCGGCGGCGACGGCGAGGTGCCGGTCGGCGGTGTGCGGGTCACCGGACCGGAGGGCGTGCCGGGCGAGCAGCAGGCGGCCTATGCCGATGCCGGCGGCGCCCGCGACGAGGTCCGCCTCGGGCGGGCCGCCGTCCGGGGCGCGGTCCGGCAGGTCTCCGGACTTCCCGCCTTCGTGGGGCCCTTCGTGGGGCGCCGTCCTTGTCCCCGCCTCCGCGAGGAAGAGTTCGACGCCGGTGCGGCCGGTGTAGAAGCCGGGCGGCAGGTTCCTGGACTGTGCCGCCGTCCACCGGGCCAGCGCGGCGACGGTCTCGCGCACGTGGGGCTGGTGGGTGTGGTGGAGGAGTTCCAGGCCGAGGCCCGAGCTGCCGCCGTAGACGTCGAGCGAGGTGGGGATGTGCAGCCGGGCTGCCCGTACCGGGTCCGTGATCGCCTCGGCCTCGGCGGCGCAGAACGCGGCCGTGTGCGCGATGGCCTCGTCCAGCAGATCGTCGTCGATCCGGAAGGTCACGGGGCGGCGCGCCGACCTGCGTACGGGCGAGGGGGTGGGATCGGGGGTGGGGGTGAGGTCGGGGGTGCCGGTGCGCAGGCGGTCGGCGGCGGCAGTCCGCTCGGCCGGGTCGAAGCTCAGAAGGCCGGTGATCGCCGCCCGGACGTTCCGGTGGGCGTCTCCGGACAGGGCCTCCGCCAGGCAGGCCAGGGTCCGGTCCCGGTTGGTCACGCGGTCGGCGTCGACGATCACGGGGTCCAGGCCGGTGGCGGCGAAGAAGAGGGTGGTGCCGAGGGCGTAGTGGTCGTCGGCGGGGGCGGCCGGGCCGGTCGCGGGCAGGACCGGCTCGTTGTAGCCGGGGGTCGCGCCGCCCGGCCCCGTACCGTTCCGTTCGCTCGTCCCGAAGTCGACGAGATGGACGGAGTGGCCGAGATGGCCTGGGCGGCCTGGGCGGTCGGGGCGGCCTGGGCGGTGGAGGTGGCCGGGGCCGTCGAGCACGACGTTGTCGGGCTTGAGGTCGCGGACGACCACGTCCCGTGCGTGGATCGCGTCCAGGATCTCCAGGAGCCGGGCGGCGAGCGCGGACAGGGAGCGTCCCAGGCGGGTGCCGTCGTCCCGGTAGGGGCCGTTGCGCAGGACCTCCCGGCGCAGGTCGCGGTCGCCGCAGCTGCTCGTCACCAGGTACTCGTCGGCCCGGTGGGCGAAGTAGTCCAGGGCGCGGGGCACGCCGGGGACGCCGTCGAGGACGGTGAGGACGGCGTGTTCGTTGCGCAGGTGGTGGCGGGCGTCGGTGCCGGACTCCTCCTCGCCGACGAAGGCCCGCGCCTGCTTGACCACCACGGGCCGGCCGAGGGTGCGGTCGGACGCTCGGTAGACGTTCCCCCGGGGCGTACGGGCGATGCCTGCGGTGACGGCGTAGCGGCCGCCGCCGAGGGCGGGCGCATCCGGTCCCCCGGCGTGTGCGGGGCCGGTCGCGAAAGGGTCCTCGGCCCAGGGCGGGCACCGGTAGCGGCCGGTGGCCAGGCCGTCGAAGATCCGGCCGTCCGGGCCGGTCATGACGGATTCGAGCCGCCCGGTCCGGCCTGTCCGGTAGTCGCCGGTGAAGGGGCCGTAGCGGTAGTAGACCGGGGCTCGCGGGTCGACCCGCCGGTCGCTGACGACCTGTGGTCCCTCCCGGTCGCGCAGGGCGGCAACAAGTTCCCCGGCGAGGGCGACCACGGTCCCGGCGAGGGGGTAGACGGTGATCGCCTTGCCGACGGCCCCGGCGCTCACCGCGCCGGAGTTGAGGCGGCGCAGCGTCTCCGGGTCGCGGGCGAACTTCGCGTGGCAGACATGCCGGGACAGCACCGGCAGGACGAGCCGGGTCACGGCGTCGAGTTCGCCGGGGCGCGTCGAGACGTGCAGTTTCCAGCCGTGTTCCATCGCCGGCATCCGGGGGTCGTTGAGGTACGCCCACGTGTCGTCGGACCAGCCGTCGCGGCCGGCGATGGAGACGGCCACCGCTAGGAGTTGAAGTCGCAGGCGAAACGGGTGGTGGCGGTCACCCAGGGGTCGGAGAGACACGCCGTGTACTCGCGGTCGCCGCGGTCGTCGTCCTCGAACGCGATCGCCGCGTCGTCGATCTCCAGGGGACCCGCGTCGCGGAAGTCGAGGGATCCGTCGGCTTCCAGAAGTTCCGGCACGGCTACAGGCATGTGACGCCTCCAGGGTCGGTTGCGCTGAGGAGCGGGAAGGCCCGGCGCGGGCCGGTGGACCCGTCGGACCATGAACTCGCTGGACAAAAGTAGGGAGGGGCGCATCCGGTGACAAGGCGTCGGTTCGGCCATGCTTCCGACCCGGTCGGCGGGGCCGGGGCGGCCCTTCGGGGACGGCGGTACGGTCCGGCGGGGACGCGGGAGGCCCAGGTGGGACGGAGGTCCGGCGGCCGGCACCGGGGGCGACACCGCCCGTCCCGGGGCGCGGGGTGGGCCCGTCAAGGGGGCTGTTCGCGCCGTTCCCCGCCGGGTCGCCCGCCGTTCGCCGCACGGGCAAACCCTCACTCCCCGTCCAGACACCCGCCGTTCCCCGTACAGGAGGACCGTCTCTCTTTTCCCGAGCAGGGCCCGACGCTCTGCGGCACCCACGGCCAGGAGCGGCTGTCGTAGCGGCGTGGTCGGGTGGCCGGTGCTTTGAAGGTGCTTTGGAGGTGCTTTGTCGGTGCTGCCGAGCGTGAGGGCGGTCTCCTCGTCGGCATCCGGTGTCGAACGTGTCGCCGTCTTCTGTGGTCACACAGGGTGCAGACGTGTAGCGTTCCTGTCAGCTGTCGTGGTTCGGACGTTCCCTTTTACCCACGCCCCAGGCGTGGGTTTTTTGCTGTGCTGTGCTGCAGGGACCAGGGCGATCACCTCCGCTTCCCGCATGGTGCGGGAAGCGTCCATCGACTGGAAGGCATCAGACATGGCTACCGGAACTGTGAAGTGGTTCAACGCCGAAAAGGGCTTCGGCTTCATCGCCCAGGACGGCGGCGGCCCGGACGTCTTCGCCCACTACTCCGCGATCAACGCCTCGGGCTTCCGCGAGCTCCAGGAAGGCCAGACGGTCACCTTCGACATCACCCAGGGCCAGAAGGGCCCCCAGGCGGAGAACATCACCCCCGCCTGACCCCTTCCCCTCCCACCAAGGGCGAAAGCCCAGCGGGATGGCACGTGATGAACGAGTTCAGGGCCGTGCAGCCCATAACTGCACGGCCCTGAGCCGTACTGGCGGGAGGCCATGCCGCCGGATCATCTCACCCGAGCCCGATCCACAGGTCCTGAGCGTTGCTCGGTCCTTGGTCCACAGTCCTGTGCGAGTAGTGGCCAGTTCCTTCACCGCTGTGCTGCATCCGGGACAGCCGCCAGCCACGCGGCCATGAAGTCCTCGGCCGAGTCCGGTTCTCCGGGGCGGCGGAAGACGTCAGCCATGTGCTCCGTCATGACCTCGTCGAGCTGCTCAGCGAGGTGGCCGAAGGAGGGTTGCAAGCAGAAGCCGAGCACGTTGGCGGCGTCGACTTTGTCGACGCTTCGGGCTGCCGTGATGGCGGCCTCGCCCAGGCCCAGCTCGTCGATTCTTGCGCGGATGGCTTGCTGGCCGGGGGTGTCCGGGAGCAGGAAGCCGTGCAACAGGTACACGCTGCCGCAGAAGCCCAGGACGCGGGCGACGTCCCGCGCGCGGGCCAGTCTCGCGGGGCTGACGGTTTCGGCTTCGGCCACCGCGTCATGCTGTCGTGCCACGCGCAGCATGTGCTCCAGCGTTCCGTCCCGCTCAGCCTGCTCAAAGGCCGCGGCCAGCGCCGCGCCGTCCATTCCCGGCAGCAGCCCCGAGTCGGTCACGGCCTGGGCGAAGCTCTCCCCGCTCACTTCCCCCAAGGGCAGTCCGAGCAGCGCGATGAGGTTGACCATGCTGCGCTGTCCACCGCGTGGCGGCGGCTGGATGTCCTGACTTCTGTCGAGGAGTGCTTCGCGCATGCGTCCCGGATGACCGAACGGGCCGACCGAGCGGGCCAGGTACTTGTCGGCGTCGGCGTAGAGGGCATCCGTCTCCGTGTCATCGCCCGCCCGACGGGCCTGCTCGATCAGGCGCTGGACGGGACTGCGGCGCAGGGCCCAGACGAGTGCGTCGCGAACGGCCTCGAAGGGCGGCTCCGGAACGGGCAGACGGGAGTGCGCTCCTGGTGTACCGGCTCGCATGTACCAGGCCAGGACGGTGGCGCGTAGGTCTTTGCCCTGTCCGCTGCAACGCGCCAGGACGTCGGCGATCTCCACGGTGTGGGGGTCCAGAACGGATGATGAGCCGCGGCCTCGGCCCAGTGCCTTGCGGGCGTGCCTCGGCAGCAGGCCGGCTCGCCGCCAGCGTTCCAGTCGCGCCGCCGATGTGGCCAGGTCGCGGTCGTGGAGGAGCTTGAGCAGCTCCTGGTCCGCGGGTGAGGTGTCGTCGCGGGTCACGTCCGCACTTTAGAACCCCGCGAAGTGTCGTGGAGCGGGAAATCCGAGGTCTGGCTCCATGGGGCTACCGGGGCGGAAGTCGGCGACTTCACCGGCGCCTTGGGTCCCTGCGCGCACGCGACCGGGCCCCGGCACGTGCGCTGCGGGCAAGGGCAGAGAGGAGGAGAACCCACCGACATGTTGAACGATGTGATCACTGGCTCGATCGCGGAGCTTCTGGGGGGCTGCGCCGTGGTCGTGGCTGTCGCCCTCGTCGCACGGGCCCGCGGCCGTCGTGGTGCCCGGCGCGGCACCGCACCGGGCGGAGACGGGGCAGCGACGCGGCCGGCCCGCATGTACACCCTGATCGGTACGCGGGCCCCGGACGGCCTCGTGGTCCGGCTCGCCAGCAGCCGGCCTGCCGGCACCGTCGTCACCTGGCAGGAGCCGGCCACCGACCGTCGCCGGCGGTTCGAGCTGACGGACGCGGTCCTCTCCGACGGCACCTTCGCGGCGGAACCCCTCGACTGGTACCGCTGAGCTGTCCGGGACCAGCTGCTTCCAGAAGTGGCCGCAGCGTGTTGCAGAGCCCGGGCCGGGACAGTCGGGGCTGCCGTGCTGCGCATCGGACGTTCGGGCGGAGATGCTTGTGCGAGGCGGCCGGGATCTTCTTGACCGATTGACCGACATCATGGCGACCGGCGCTCTCCCGACGCCCTGGCGTCCGCCCGTGCTGCCGCCGGCCTCCCCGATGAACCCGGCGCAGCCACGGCCGTCGGGTTCGTTTCTGGTCCTGGTGCGCATCGAGCCGGCGTGCCGGAGGGTGAGCAGGGCGTGGAGGGTGTTCGCCGTGTCGCGCTGTCCGCTCCCCCTACGCTCAGATGGGGCAGTCGTCCAGCTTCTGACTCGTGACCGGCGCTCCGGCCTTCAGACCGTCCGGAAACGTGAACGCATGGCACTGGTAGTGCTTGTCCTCCCCCGGTACCGCATACCTCACCACGACACGCGGCGGTGTGCGGTCCCGCTCCCCACGCCACTCTTCGCCCGCTGCCCGGGCGATCTCCTGATCCGTCAGCGTGCCGTCCTCCAGCGCTTGACCGAGGCGGTATCGGGTCAGTCCTACCTGCTTTCCCACTGCCTCCTCCGGAACTGGATCGGGTCGGTCGAAGAAGGCCGGTACCGCGTAGTTGACCACCAGGGCGACCGCCACGAAGGCCAGTACGACCGCGCCGAGGGCCACGCCCGCGCACCCGCTCGGCATTCTCGTCGGAGCTGCCGCCCAGGTGCGCGGGTTCGATCCTTGTGTCATCTCAGAAACCTGCGTATCCGAATCCGGTTCAGGCGACCGCTGGTCCTTGGGCGTCGGCCATCGTCTGCTGGGTCCCGCCTGCCGCGCGGTAGCGGTCGACGGCGCAGTGCAGTGCAGTGCGGCTGCGTGGGCGGCCGCAGGCGTCATCCCGGATGCGTTCATGGCCGCGTCCAGCTGCTCCCTCCCCCTGACGGTGCAGCTGCCCGATTGTCGTGCATGCGGTGACGGCACGACAACGCCCTGGTCAGGACAGCCTGATATTGCCGATGGGTCGATGCCATCCGTTTCCGCTCCTGCACGATCCACTCCCGCCCACGTCCGACATCACAGCGCTCATGCCTGGCCTCGGCTCTGGCCCCTGACCTGCGCGGGAGGGAACTCTGTGGGGCAGGCGGAGGCCTTCGCCGGAATGGTACGGGGAGCGTATCGACGACGGTCGGGGGCGGGCTGTTCCTCGGACCCAGGGTGGCCGTACCCGGCGTTGACGAGCGCATCCGAAACGCCGGGCGCGTCGGAAGCACGTATGTGGGGTTCCGCAGGCATGGCGGTTCCGTCGCGAGGCCGCGGGTACCCGCGTCTCCGTATCCCTGGAAGGAGCGTGTCGGGGTGGACACCCTGGGTTGGGAAGTCGCGCCGGACGGGGGACGGCCCGAAGGACGTTCCTGCACGCATCTCGCGCTGCTCTCGGCGCCCCCGGCGCCGCCGGAGCCCCCGGCGCCGCCCACCGCCGGCTGCGCCGACTGTCTGCCGCGTGGCTGGCGATGGGTGCGGCTGCGTCTGTGCGTGACGTGCGGCAACGTCGGCTGCTGCGACAGCTCGCGGGGGACGCACGCACATGACCACTACGTCCGGAGCGGACATCCGGTCGTCCTGTCCCTGGCCTCCGACGAGGGATGGGCCTGGTGCTTCGCCGACCAGGTCTTCCTGATCCGCTCCCGTGCGGGCGCGTGAGGACGACGGCCTCGTTCACCGCCTCTTTCCTGGCCGCCCTGAGCCGGGTGGGGCCGTCCCGCGAGGCCGGCACCGGTTCGCCGGGGTGGAGTCGGGAACCGGTACGGCCCGTGGTCGGCCGCGCAGATCGAAGTCCGAGCCGCCTTCGCGCTGGAGGCCCCTGAGGAGAGGGGTCGTCTTCCTGGGCGGGTCGAACGGAGGGGCACGGAGGGGCGCTGTCCGGTGCCGACGAAGACGTAGGGCATGAGCCGGGCGGCCGCGACCCTCTGTTGGCCAACATGGCGAGCAGGCGCCCCAAGGGCACAAGGGAGCTGTCGGTCGGGCCCCAGGTCAGGAGCACCGAGGGCCACTGGACCCTGAAGGCCCGCCCGCCGCTGAAACCCTGGCTGCGGGGACCGCTCGCGGAACAACTCCCGGCCGTGTACCAGTGCAGGCGGGGCCTGGATCGACGGGGCGTCAGGGCCAGGGGAGAGATGAACTTCGACGAGAACGCACCACGGCCGCGTGAGAGGAACGGTCCGCCTCAGAACGTCCCCACCGCAGGGAGGCACGCAGGACCGCACCTCTGCACTCCGAGGGATCCCCCCATCACGTGCTCGCACGCCGACGCGTCTCCGGCCCTCCCTACCGGCGCTGCGCGTCACGCCGGCGCCGCGCGCGCTCGAACTCGGCGACGTCCCTTATCCAGGGGCCGTGCTGGTCGAGCGCGGCGCAACCGCCGCGGACGAAGGCGCTCACCAGGGTGCGGTAGCAGCCGATCCCGTCGACGAGGCGGTACTCGACGAGGTACTCCGGATCCGATCCGCCCCCGCCCGCGCGCAGGGTCGTGATGCGGGCGAGGGAGTCGGCGTAGAAGTGGAGCTGGACCCCTTCGCCCAACTCCTCGTCCTCGATGGTGAACACCTCGTTGTCCGCAGCGGAGTGGTCGCCGACGAACTCCCAGAACTCCGCGGCAGCGGTGCGGGGGCCGTCCGGCAGCCACTTCTTCTCGGCGCCCTTGTCGTCGGTGAACGTCAGGGCGTTCCTCCTCGCGCCTCCGGTGGGGTCCGCAGCCTCCTCGTCGTCCTCCACGGGCGTGTTCCTCGAGCGGGCCGCCGCCTCGGAGCACATCAGGAAGCCGACCGTGCGCACCGCGTCGTCGGCGAGTCCGGGGTACGCGCGGCGCAGGGCTGCTTCGACCGTCGTCTCCATCAGGGCCCAGTCGCGCTTGTCGGTGGCGCGGTTCCCCCGGCGCGGATCGCGGCCGATCCGCATCCCGGCACAGGCATGCTCCGCGGTGGCGACCACCCGCATAACCTCGGGCAGCAGCGCGGGGGCCACGGCATCGGGGGTCCGCTTCGGCACCGTCGCGCCGTGCAGGTACTGGCCCGTGTACCGCAGGATCGCGGTGTCGAGGGGACCGAGTACCACTCCGCGCCGGGCGCGTGCGCGGTTCGCGTGGTGTTCCTGGGCGCGCTTCGCGTCCGCGGTCTCCGTCGCCCCGCGCATCGCCGCGCACACCTGGCCGCTGTCGAGCAGGCCGATGTCGGCCCCGTGGGCGACGAGCCGGCTCCTGTCCCACCGGACGTGCCGGAAGAACGCGTCGACGTCCGCGGGGGCGGCCAGCAGGACCGGGTCCAGGAGCGCCACGGCGGCGTCCTCGTCGAGCCGGCCCCGGGTACCGGCGTCGTCGCACAGCGGAAGGACCGCGCTCCACAGCAGCAGGTGCCTGGCCAGGTCCTCCTGGATCACCGCGCGGTGTGCCTCGCCGATCGGGAACGTGAAGGTGCGCGGGTCGTGGTTGGCGTCGGCCCCCGCGCCGAGCATCAGCTTCAGCTCGCCGTCCTCGCGGATCACGCTCGGAATCCAGCCGCTCCCCCGCGTGAAAACGATGTCTCTCATGGGCCCAGTCTTCCGGACCGGCACCGCGTGGCATCACGGTGGGCTTGCGGCCCGTCCGGCACGGGTCGCGGACATCGCTCCCGGCGGGCTTCGGCGGCCAGGTCCGCCTGGGCGCGGAGACAGCCGCGGAGTGCGACGCAGGGCGATGGTGTGCGGGGTCGGGCGGGTGGCAGGGCGGGGAAGTGTGCGGGAGCCGCGCCAGAGCTCACGCGGCGTGTCCGGACCGGCTGGACCGCGACTTCACGGCCCCGGCACCGAACCGGAAACGGATCACTGACTCACCTACGTCCGTACGAGTGTGCGCTTCACCGAGCACCTGGGCATCGAGGGTATCCGCCCCTCGATCGGCAGCGTCGGCGACGCTCATGCCAACGCGCTGATGGAGACGATCGACGTCCTTCACAAGGCCGAGTGCATACGGACCAAGGTCTTCCCCGACGGTCCCTGGAGAACGGTGTCGGGCGTCGAGTACGCCACCGCCTCGTGGGTCGAGTCGTACAACGACCGCAGGTTGCACGGAAGTCCGGGCATGATCGGCCCCACCGAGTTCGAGGCGGCCCACTACGCTGCCTCGGCGAGCGAGGGGAACGCGGCCCGCTCGGCCGTCGCACCTCGCGGTAGCCTCTCGCCATGAGTCGCGGGGAGGGCGAGGGCGCGCTGGTTCTGGAGGCGCAGGAGAGGCTCGCCGCAGGGCAAAGCGGCGAGGAGGTCTTCGCCGAGCTGGCCGCGAGGACCGGCGACTGGGGCGTCTGCGTGTTGGCCGTGTGCTCGGCCCTGGGTGTGCCCCGGGCCGACGCCGAGGCCCGGCTCCGCGAGGCCGAGCCGCTCTTCTCGGACTTCGCGGTGGGCGAGGAGGAGGATCTCGCCTTCGTTCTCAGGTTCGGGCACGTCTTCATCGTGGACCGGGTACTTGAGGAACACGAGGAGCGCATCCGCGACCTCTTGGGAACCGCCGCTGGTGCCCGCGGAGGCTATCCCGGCGGCCTGCTCGCGTGGTTTCGCACCGGGGAGCTCACGAAGATCTTCCTCTACTTCGCCGGAACCCGGTTCCGGGACGGGCGCGGCTCGCCACCCGACTTTTGGGCCGCCATGACCGCGGCCGGCGAACTCCTGGCCGGCCAGGACCGCCCGGACCACGACGAGGTGACTGCGGGGCTGGAACGATGCCGCACGCAGGCTGCGGCCATCAGCGCGAAGTGGCATCGTGATCGACGGACGTCCTGCGCCGAGTAGGCGGTCTCGATGGCTCCCCACGGCCCAACGGCCCCGCGCAGGCCACGCCGAGTCCCGTAGCGACGCCCGAGTTCGCTCCCTACAGTCGCCGCATGGCCACCGAGGACGAGAACCCGAGTCAGCCCGACATCACCGCGATGCTCAAGGACCAGACCAGTGCCTGCAGGGCAGCACGCGACGCCCTCGCCGCCGGCGGCGAGGTCATGCTCTACGACGGACAGCCGCCACAGTGGATGGTCCTCGGCATCGCTGCGACAAGGCTGAAACGGTCGCTGAAGACCGGCCTGACGACCCTCGGCCTTGACGAGACCGTTGAGATCCTCAGCGCTCGGCACCCTGACGAGCACCTCCGCACCGGCAACATCGTCGCAGCAGACCGATCTTGGTTCTTCACCCTGTACTTCGACGTCACCGGGACCGAGCTCCTGGCGTGCAGCGGCGTCAAGGGCAAGCGGCCCCCGCGGAGGGACGGTCAGAAACTCCAGCTATAGAGACCGCCACCCGTATGCGCCGCAGACGCCGCGAGTCGGGCAACGCCCTGCAAGACCGCAAGGAGATCATCGTCGGTCATAGCGTCGCCGTCCTCGGACCGGAGCCGCGTAATCCAGCGGCCTGCGAGCTCTTCGAGTTCGGCGGAACTCGCTTTGCCGAGCGCTCGGGTCAGCCGCTTCGGCAGAGCGAACACCTCAACGCCATCGTTCAAGGGGGCGGTGCCCCACTCCGGCCACGGCCGCCACGCAGAGAGCCGCTCAAGCGGCGGGGCCTCGTCCGAAGGCGTCTCGAAGTACATGTCCCACTCGGCGGGACAGTGCTTCGTCCCCACGGAAACTCCGTTCTCCTGGACCATCAAGATCCGAGTCTCTCCGGTGGACAGAATCCGGGGTCGAGGTCCGTCCGAGTGAACGACCTTCGTATCGGGCGGCCGCCCCTCGTTGACTGTGGGCCATGGCGGTCGCCGCCCCCGGCTATTCGGGGGAACCGCGAGCCACCCCGGTCCTCTCAGGCCGCGTGCGGGCATCGATGGATGAAAAGGAAGAGAGACGCGATGCCGCTCTATCTATCAAGGTTCAGCTACACGCCTGAGACATGGGCGAGACTGATCGGCCACCCCGAGGACCGCGCCCAGGCCGCTCAGTCGTACATCGAGTCCGTCGGCGGGAAGCTCCACGGCTTCTGGTACGCCTTCGGTACGCACGACGGCTACAACCTCTGGGAAGCCCCCGACAACGTGTCCATGGCCTCGGTCGCACTGGCGATCAGCGGAGGTGGCGCGCTCAGTTCGTTCGAGACGACCGTTCTCCTGAGCGTCGACGAAACGCTGGATGCCCTGCGCAGAGCTGAGCAGGTCCGGTACCGGGCTCCTGGAAAGTAGCGGTCCGGCGAGCGGGATCGCCGCCTCGGCCGGTACGCCCCAGGTCCACACGGCAGATCCGTCTCGACCGGGCGAGCGCTCACCTGTGCCTTGAATGTCCGCCGAGCGCTCACACGTGCCTTGAATGTCCATGGTGTCCGCCCATGGGCCCGCGACCGCGTCGACCCGGGGACACGGTCGCCGCTGCCTGGACCGGGCGGGACTGGGGTTTGGCGTAGTCGTCACGGACCGCACGCGTAGGGGCCTTGCCCCCGGATGTGGACACCGGCGCTCAAGAGGATCCGCGAACGCGAGGAAGAACGCGACATCCCCTGCAAGACGGCCCGGTAGTTCGCGACGGATACGCCCTCGTGGACCAGGCCGCGGCGAAGGCGCCGGATCTGATCGGACGTGACTCCACCGTTGTCGCGGTGGACACGAAGTACATCGGGACATCACATACCTGCCGGTCAGCGGTGCGAAATCGCTCCACCTCGCGCTCGCGACCGCCATCGGCCTCGCCTCACGCCAGCCGGTCGGCCGGGTGGGTGGGCGATCGCCGACCACATGTGGACCGAGCTCGTCATCGACGCCCTGGCGGCCACGCCTGCGACGAGGCGGCGGGCGGCCCCGAGGGGTGCTGGGCGACGTTCCGACATCGCTGGATCGCTGTCACGCGGACATCCCGTGCGGCTGCGGACGGCAACACCTGCCGAGACCGGTCGTCTTCGGCGCCGGCCACGTCCGGGCAGCGGCCGAACCCTGACGGGCCGCCGGTGCCCCGTCGAGGGTGACGAGACGCGTCACCGACCGCTCGGACTCCTCGGTGGCCGAAGGCACGGCAGCAGCCGGGGCCACCAGCTCGAAGCGGGGCAGCGCGATCTCCTGCTCGTGGAGTACGAGGTGAGCGTGCCCGAGGTCGTACAGGCGGCCGGCTGGAGGAGGGAGTCGTACCGCCGCGCCCTCTCCAAGCTCTGGTGGGGGAGGCTCACGACGAGATCGGAGGTCGTGGAGTCCTGCGACGTGGCGCCTCATGCGTGAGCAGGATTGCCCGTCCTACGGGACTCTGCATCAGTGTGCCGTGGCCGCAGCGGGTTCGCTCTTCTCTTCCGCACGTCGCTGCGAATCCCGGAAGGGCGTGAGGAAGAGCGTTCCGATCCACACCACGATCGCGGTGCCCGAAAGGGCGATCGCCGGTCCGGGGCCGAGAGCACTCGCGCACAGGCCGCCAAGGAGGGCGCCCAAGGGCATTGTTCCGTGCGAGAGCAGCCTGTAGCTCGCCGTGACCCGGCCCAGCATGTCCCGTCGGGCCAGCTGCTGGCGTGAGCTGACCGCGTGAACGTTGTAGATCGTGGTGGAGCATGTGCTGATGAACGAGCCACCGATCAGGACGGCTATGCGTGCCGCGTCGGAGGAGAACAGTGCCGCTGTGGAGAGCGCGGTGAACGCGGTTCCTGTCACGGCGAGACTGCAGAGCATGAGGGTCGGGGGGTCGACGCGTTGGGCGAGTCTCCGTGCGAGCGCGGCTCCGACCATGCCGCCGACCGCACCGCAGGCGTAGACGGTTCCGAGCATGACGGGCAGCAGACCCAGGGATTGGACCACGTAGATGACCAGGACCGTGCTGTACGCCTGGATGAAAAGATTCGTCGTGCCGCTGCAGAGGGCGAGGGCCAGCAAGCCCCGCTCCCTGATGAGGTACTTGAACCCTTCGGAGGCCATTTTCCACCAGCTCTGACGGGCCGGCTTACTGTCGGTCGGCCTCGTTCGCAGGCTGGAGATGAGACCGCCGGATATGAGGAAGCTGACCGAGTCCACTATCAAGGCGTAGGGCGCGGTGAAAAGACCGACGAGAAGACCGCCCAGACCGGGGCCGGCGACGCCGGTCACCGAGTAGGCGGTGTTCACGGCGGCGTTGCCGGGAACGATCTCCTCTTTCGACACGATGTGGGGAAGCATCGAGTGATGAGCCACGTCCGCCAGGGCCTTCAGGCTGCCGAGGATCACGGCCAGGAAGTACAGCGCGGAAAGAGATATCAGGTGGGCTACCGTGAGAAGCGGGATGATCAGGAGGACGAGCCCCCTGGCGACATCGCAGAGCGAGTTGACGAGGCGCACCGGAAAACGATCGGCCACCACTCCCGCGAGCGGTGTCACGATAATCACGGGAGCCGTCTGAGCGGCGGCCAGGAGTCCCAGCTGAACCGGGCTCGCGTGAAGAGTCAGGACAGCGGTCAGGGGAAGGGCGATGAGGGTCACCTGCCCCCCGATCCCCGAGATCGTGACAGCACTCCAGAACCTGAGGAATCCGCTGTGCCGGTAAATGCTCTTGGTGGATGTGGTCAACTCTGCGCGCCCTCGGAAGATACGGAAACCCATGGTCGTACGTCAGCCTTCGACAAGAAGACCCGTCTCCACGAGCATGCGGTAGTAGCCTTCGATCTCGTCGATGGAGACGGAGAGGCCGTCGCTGTCCAGGATCCTTTGGACTTCCACCAGGGCATCCTGGGTGCGACGTCCGTGGGACACCCCCCACAGGAGCACGCCTTGGCGGCTGAGCGATACGGCCTCGTTCGCCTGCCGCAGGACCAGATAGATGTCGGCGGCCGGGATCAGAGAGTACTCGGGCGTCCGTCGGCAATGCTCCGGGCCGGCCGAGAGGACCGGCTGGTATGCGTATCCCGTGGCCGCCATGGCCACCAGGTCCTGGGAAAGCCACACGTTTCGCAGCACCGCCTCGCCCGGTACGGGAAGGTGCGCGTCTCGTAGGACCTGGCGGACGCCTTCCCCAAGGCGGTCCCCCACCGTACGCTCCCACTTCGTCCAGACCCATTTGGTGTTGACGTAAGGGTCGCCATGGCTGGCGAGATAGGCTTCGGCGGCGCGGTAGAGCGCTTCTCGTGACTGGTAGTCGGCTGAGGGGATGTCTTCGTTGAGGAGCGCGCCGACGACGTCATCGGTGATGTTCTGCACATCGACACAGTGACGCGAGACCAGCAGCCGGAGGTACTCGCCCTGACGCTCCTTGAGGAGCTTCTGGAGCTCGGCGAGGGCTCCGTCGTCGACGATGATCTCGCCCAGCAGGAACCGGGTCAGGAAATCCATCCTGCTTCGCGAGTGAGCGGTGATCTGCCGCAGGTCGTCGGCGGCTGCCGAGAAGGACGAAGCGGACTCCACCATGGCCCTGAGGCCGGAGAGTCGGATGAACTCGACGTCGACGCGGTCGGATTCGAAATCGATTTGCTCCGACGATGCTGGAGCGTCTGAATCCAGCACCACGAAGATGTCGATATCGGACTTCGGTGAGCCCAGGCCGGCGGTGGGAGCGCCACCGAGGTAGATGCGGCTGTATCCCCTCTGGTCCGCGAGCCAGTGGACTACGCGACGACCCCGGTCGGTGATCGCTTCCAGGGTGGGGCGCAGGGCGGCCGATCGGCCGGTCTCCGCGGTTCCGGTTTTTGCCCAACTGTCGAGCTTCACGCTCACCGTTCCTTGGCTTGATGTCGGACGACGCCAGAAGAAGATGCTGGGGCTGCGGAAATCCCTCGCAGCCCCAGCATCTGGTAATCCGAGCCGGATTACTCGGTCGGAACGTTGAGCTTGACAACGGTCGGCGTGGTGCCCATGATTCAACCCCCTCCCGGCGATAACGTCGTTCTCACAGCAGAGGGAGAGGTGGCCGATAAAGCGATCTCGTCCCCCCGGTTGAGATCTTCCCTCTCGGCAGACGGCTGCGGCCGAGAAGGGGCGCGCATCGTTTCGAGCGCGCCGATGAGCATGATCATATAGGCGCCCGGCGTCGTTCGCAATCCACTTCCGATTCAACACCTGCGGCCTGGAATGGGAACCCATTGCCCGACTTGCGCATATCTGTACGGATATGATGTGCGCTTTTGGTGCGAAGGCTGCACAGAATAATGAGAGGTGCCATTCCGGTACTTCGACGGAACCATCGCCCGCCATAGGGAATAGCGAACTCCCATTCCCAGGCTTCCGCTCTCTCTTCGGGAAACCGACGCCCGAGGAGAGCTCCTCCCACAACGCCCACCACCCCGCCGTCCCGCAGCCGGCCGACCCGCGGCACCGGACAGGCGTGGAGGGACCGCAGGGCCTGCGGCCCCTCCAGGAGCCCGAGGCTCAGGACTTCGGCGTGCCGACTCGGACCCGGTTCCCGTCCGGATCACGCAGCTCGACCTCACGCGCCCACGGAGCCTCCTCGATCCGCGCCCCGAACTCGGCGGCCACGGCGTCGACGTCCCGGACTCGCAGGTAGACCAGCGTGTCGGGACGGGCATCGCCTTCGTGCTCCGACAGGAACATCCGGACCTTGCCACGCGCGACCTCCACGAACGCGGGAAACCCCGGCTCGAAGCGGTGCACCCACTGCTGGACGAAGCCCAGCCGCTCGTACCAGACGACCGCCACCGCCGCGTCCTCGACCCGTAGCACCGGGATCACTTCCTCCTCCATGCCCCCATCCTTCCGGAAGCGGGGCCGGAGCTCACGGATGCCGTGCGGGAGACCTCGCTCCCCGGCCTCACCAGGGTGGCGCAGGCCGGGTCGGTCCGGGCGCGGGCCATGGCGCGGAGGTCCTTGGTCCGCGCGGCAACGTCCCGGAGCGGGCCGGAGAGCAGGAGTTCGTCGGGCCTACCGAGGTAGGCGCCCCCGTCGATCCGGACGTCCTCGCCGTCGACCGGTCGAAGGCCTCGAGTCCTCAGAACGACTCGGCCGCCGCCGTTGGGTCATCGAGCGGACCATGTCCTGGCTCACCGGATACCGCCGGTTCAACCACCGGTACGAACGCCACCCCCGCAACTACCTGGCCGTCCTCGCCCTGGTCCCCGCCATCGTCAAGCGCAGTGACGACACGCGCGGCTTCGTCGGGCTGCCCAGGCGCCGGATCGTGGAGCGGTTCTTCGTCCACCTGGTGCGAAGCCGCCGCCTCACACGGGACTTCGCACGATCCACCAGCAGCGCGGAGGCGATGGTCTGCTGGTCGATGAAGCGGCTCATGACCCGCCGCCCGGCCCGGTCACGCTCTTCGCGAGCATGAACCGGCCCGGCGCCGACGCCCTCAAGCCCGGAAAGGCAACAACCGCTTACGCTGTTCGGTCGGTCGGGGCCTGCCAGGGCTGGAACCATGGGTCGGGCCACTGTTCGGCGGCGGCCAGCAGGGGGAACAGGGTGGCGCCGTCGATGGTTTCGCGGATGATGTCGGAGTGACCGCCGTGTCGGGAGGTCTCCTCGATGAGGTGCAGCAGCACCCAGCGAACGGACCAGTTCTTCACGTCGGCGGGGAACCACGGCAGTCCCTGCGGGACGGGCACGGCCTGGCCGAGATCGGCGATCTCGGCGATCACCGCGTCCGTCTCCTGGGCCGCGGCCTCGTACTGGTCCAGCACATCGGCGAGCGTCTCCTCCGCGGTGAGCACGAACTCGGCGGAGTCGCTCTCGTCCGCCGTCCGCTGCTGTCCGCGCTGCCGCTGGAGGATCAGGTCGGTCCAGCCGGCCTCGCACCGTGCGGCGTGCTTGATGAGGCCGCCGATGCTCAGTTCACTGGCGGTGGGCGTCATCCTTGCCTGATCGTCCGTCAGTCCATGGGCGGTGGCGCGCAGAGCCTGGCGCTGTTGGGTGAGGTAGGCGAGTAGGCCTTCGCGCTCGTCGGCGATCGGCGGTACGTGTGCGGGCATGGGGTTGACCCTCCCTCCTGGAGAAAGGGTCGGTCAACCCTCTTGTGCAAAAAGTTTCAGACCTTTTCGCAAGGACGGGGCGCGCCGGCGCCCACGCTCCTTGTGTCCTGTATCGCCAGGTCGGCGTCACACGCATGCCCGTTGCCGGCCTCCGACTTGGTCACATCACCCGCCGGCGTCATGGGGATTGGGGGTCGAACCGATCGGCTCGGCGTACGCCTACCGGGAAGCGGGAGTAGAGTTCGGATGAAACTTGCTGCAAGAATTTGCATAACGAAAAGAGCCAGCCCTGCCGAGAGCCGTCCTGCCCGTCACCGACGAGCGCACAGCGCTGACCGCCTACGTGGCCCATCAGCGGCACGCCGCGGGTCACCGCTCACGGTCTGACCGAGGAGCAGGCCGCATGGCGCTTCTGCCGGTGAGCCGAGCATCGGCGGTCTCGTCCAGCACGCCGCACGGTGCGGGGCCTTCTGGACCGACCTCATCCTTCGGAAGGTGGTTCGCCATCGGTGGAGAGAGCGACTCGGGCGGTCCATGACCAAGGCTCCCGGGGCGGATCCCAGCTCACCTCGACGACGGTGTCGTGGAAGTCGCGCGCGAGTTCCGTCACCATCACCGCCGCCGCGGCCCGCGCGTCGTGTGGGTCGGTGTCGATCGGCACGTCCAGGTGCCCGCAGAGCATTCCGCCTTCCAGGGTGAGGACGCTGGTGCGCCAGCCCTCTGGCGTCGCCAACAGGACGATCCCCTTCGGAATGCCCCAGGCAGGTCGCTTCTCCTTCTTGCGTCTCGCCATGCCGCCACCCCATCCCACATCGTCGGGTTCATGGTGATGAGCGTGGGTGGAGAGTCAACCACCGCGACGCGGATCGGTGCCCGTCTCGTACGACAAGCCGGACCCTTCAGGACGCGTCGTCCGGATCCCTTTGCTCGTCTTCGCTTCCGTCGATGAACCACAGGACATCGACCAAAGCCTCGGCCAAGGCGTGAGTCAGGGAGGGGTACGAGGACGTCACGCGGGGCTCCCAGAAGATCGACGACGCATTCCGGCCATCCCACCACACACCACTGACATCACGGTGCGCGAGCCACCGCAAGAAGTGGACCAGAGCCGTCGCTCACCGACAAAGCCACGCGGGAATCGACGGACCTGACGGCCTCAGGTGTCGGCCACGCCGATGCGGAGGCGGGCGCCGACCTTGGCTACGGCTTGGAGCCGGAACCGTTGCGCCAGTCGGCGAGGGGTCGCGGGGAACATCCGGCCGGCGCCGCGCAGCCGGGTGACGAACGCGCTCGGCGGGAGGGGCTGGACAGGTCGGGGTGAGCTCGGACGCCGGGTCGGGGACGTGTCGGTAGGCATCCGGGCTGGTGCCGGGGTGGCACCGCACGTGCCAGACCCCGTGATCGCGCTCGATCACGCCGCCGTCTCCTCGTGCTCGCGGCGGGCAAGCTCGGCTCGGGTGGCGATCCGCGGGTCTGCCCGGCCGGCGGCAGGCGAGGACCCGACCCCTCCCGCGGATGGGCGTCCCCTTGCCATGCCACCGAGCGGCGACGGCCGGCGGAGGTTCAGCACGCCCCCCCTCGTCGAGACGCGCTGGGTCGCGTACACGGACCGCGACGGGGTGAGGCGGTACCGCGATGCCACGGGCCCTCTTACCTGGCAGACCGAATCGGATTCCACTACGAAGTCGGCAATGCCCGGGTCGGTACCGGCTGTACGACCGCGGTCTCCGCTAAGGGGTGCCCGGATGGTGTCGGCCCGACAAGCCCGACCGGGTAGGCAGCCACGTTGCCCTCGCCCTGGAGCGTCTGGAGTCGCCGCCCGGGGGCGAGGACACGAACCACGCATGTCAGGCGGGGCCCGAGCGGTCTCTTCACGCCTGTGGTGCTTCCCGCAGCGGCGGGGCGGCGAGGCCGGCGAGCATGCGGGTGAAGGCCTGGGCGGCGCGTGCGTCGAGTTCCTCCAGGGGGATGCCCGTGTCCCGGGCGTAGGACTCGCGGAAGATGGCGTACCCCATCTGCGCCGCGCTGGTCATGACGTGGGCGGCGACGCCGTCGGCGTCCTCGGGCAGCGAGCCGTCGGCCTTGTCCCGCTCCAGGCTCTGCAGGGTCCGCGCGAGGCGGGGCAGCGGGCTGAAGTCATCGTCGCCGTCGAGCGCGAGAAGCGCTTCGAGCTTGACCAGTTCGGGTTCGTCGAGACGGTGCTGGAACATCGCGAGCCGCCGTTCGGCGAAGGGCTGCTCCCAGTGGCCGTCGCGGTCCTCCGCCTGGCGCGCGACGAGGTCGGCCGCCGCGGCACGCAGCAGGGCCTGACGGGTGCCGAAGTACTGGTAGATCTGCCCGTGGTTGACCCCCGCTTCTGCCGCGATCTCACGGAGGTTGACCCCGGCGAGGACTCCGTCGCGCTCGAGCAGGGTGCGTGCCGCGGCGAGGAGGTCCGCCTCGGTCTCCTCGCGGCTGCGCCGACGACGGCGCGCCTTGCCCGTCGCACCGGTCCCGCTGTCGGTCATGTGCTGCTCCCCGATCGTCCTGGATCTGCGCGCTCCCACCCTTGCCGCGCCGTGGGCACCACTCTATGGTCCCACTAGCAACGTTTCGTTAATAACGAAGCGTGAATAACGTGAACGCTTGCAAGGAGCACCCATGTCGACACTTCCACTGGCGGACATACGCGTCCTCGACCTGTCCGCGGTGCTGGCGGCACCGGTCACCGCGACGTTCCTCGGGGACTTCGGCGCCGAGGTCGTCAAGGTCGAGGATCCCGGCCGCGGCGACTTCACCCGCGGCACCACTCCGGGCGCCCGCTCCCCGTACTGGGCCCAGGAGGCCCGCAACAAGAAGTCCGTCACCCTGGACCTGCGCACCGAGGCCGGGCAGCGGATCGTGCGCCGGCTGGTTCCCCACTTCGACGTCGTGATCACCAACTACCGGCCGCCGACGCTGAAGTCCTGGGGCCTCGACCCGGACACCCTGCGGGAGCTCGCGCCGGACACGGTGCTCGTGTACGTCACGGGGTACGGGCTGACCGGCCCGTACAGCGACCGCGGTTCCTTCGACCGCATCGCCAGCGCCTTCGCCGGCCTGACTCATGTCACCGGCGACGCCGACCGACCGCCGGTGCGCAGCGGGTACTCGACGATCGACTACATGGCCGCCTATCTGGGCGCTTTCTCGGTGGTCACCGCGCTGTACCACCGGGACACCGTGGGCGGCGGCGGACAGGTGATCGACCTCGCGCTGTACGAGGCGGGGTTCAGGGCCTCCGAGGACGCGCTCGCCGCGTACGCGACGACCGGCAAGGTCCGTGAACGCCTGGGCAACCGGAATCCGCAGATCGTGCCCGCCAGCGACTTCACCACCTGCGACGGGCGCCGCGTGTCCATCCACGCCGGGACCGATGCCCTCTTCGGCCGGCTGACCGCCGTCATGGGACGGCCGGAGCTGGCGGCGGATCCCGCGTACGCCACGCGTGCGGCACGGGCAGAACACGCCGACGCCCTGTACGCGGTCATCACCGACTGGGCCGCCGGGTACGCGGCGGACGAGGTCACCGCGATGCTGAGCGACGCCGGTGTCCCGGCCGCCCCGCTGATGAGCATCGCGGACATCGCCGCCGACCCGCACTACCGGGAGCGGGGCACCCTCGTCACCGTGGACGACCCCGAATTCGGGCCACTGCCGATGGTCGCGCCACTGCCGAAGATGTCGCGCACCCCCGGCAGCATCCGTTCCACCGGCCCGGCCCTCGGAGAACACAACACCGAGATCTACACGGGCGTGCTCGGCCTCACCGCCGTCGAGCTCGCCTCCCTGAGCGCCGACGGCGTGATCTGACCCCCTCCGTCCCTTCTTCCCAGGGAGGTCACGCGCCCATGGCCGTCACCCTGCACACCGCCGCACTCGGGACGCGTCTCGACCGGCTCCCCCTCAGCCCCTTCCACCGCCGCCTGGTCGTCGCCCTCGCCGGGATGATCCTCTTCGAGTGGGTGGAGACCTACGCGTTCGCGTTCGTCGCCCCCGCCCTGCGCCGGCAGTGGGACCTACCCCTGTCGGGGGTCGCCGTCGTGGCCGGTGCCAGTCAGCTCGGCGCCTTCGCCGGGGGCGTGCTCGCCGGTTACCTCGCCGACCGCGTCGGCCGCCGGCGCACGATGCTCGCCTGCGTCACCCTCTACTGCGCCGCCACCGTCGGCTGCGTCCTGGTCCAGGGCCCCTGGCAGCTGATCGCCGCCCGCACCGCCACCCATGTCGGTGCCCAGGGCATGGCCGTGGTCGCCATCGTCGTCCTCACCGAGTTCGTCCCCGCCGCCGCGCGCGGACGTCTGCAGACCTACAAGGTGGCGATCGGCTCGCTCGGCATCCCCATCGCCGCCTGGGCCGGCTACTTCCTCGTACCCGCATGGGACTGGGGCTGGCGTCTCGTCTTCGGCCTCGGGCTGTTCGGTGTCGTCTTCGCCGTACTGATCCACCGCTGGGTTCCGGAGAGCCCGCGCTGGCTCGCCTCCCGGGGCCGACTCGACGAAGCCGACGCCATCGTGCGCCGTGTCGAGGCACAATGCGGCGTCCTGCCCCGGACCGACGTCGAGCCTCCCGCCGACGCCCGGCCCGCGCCCTCCACCACGACGGCATCCACCTCCGCCGCGGCCCCGGAGCAACCTCGCCTCAGCGAGCTCTGGAGCGGCGCCCATCGCCGCAACTTCCTGATCGTCACCACGATGTGGGTGACCGGACTGCTCGCCTACTCCGCCTACAACACCTGGACACCCACCCTCCTCGCGGAAACCGGACTCGATCTCGACGACACCCTGCTGCTCTCCGCCCTCCTGGCGACCGCCGCGCCCCTCGGCGCGCTCGCCGCCGTACCCCTCATCGACCGCTGGGACAGGCGCCGCACCCAGCTCGTCCTCGGCGCACTCTCCGCCACCGCGCTGCTGCTGTTCTCGCTCGTCCGCGCCCCCGCGGCCGTGCTCGTCCTGGGCTGCCTGGTCAGTCTGCTCTTCCAGATGGCCGTGCCCTTCCTCCAGGTGTACTCCGCGGAGATCTTCCCCACGCGAATCCGCGCGCTCGGCTCCGGCACCTCCAACGCCCTGTCCCGGATCTTCAACTTCGCCGCCCCGATGCTCGTCGCCGCCCTCTACGCCGGTGCCGGCTACACCGCCGTCTTCGTCCTGATCGCCGCGCTCAGCGCCACCGGAGGCCTGGTCGCCGTCCGCTTCGGGCCGCGCACCACCGGCGTCAACCTCGAAGACGCCACCCCCTCTCCGACCCGCTAGGAGTCCCGTACCCATGACCGACCTGTCCTTCGCCTCGGCCACCGAACTCACCGCGCTCATCCGCCGCCGGGAACTCTCGCCCACCGAACTCGTCCACCACACCCTCGACCGCATCTCCGTCGCCGACACGACGGTCAACTCCGTGGTCGCCCTCGACCCCGAGCGGGCCCTCGGCGAAGCCGCCGTCCTCGAACAGCGCATCGCCCGCGGCGAGAAGCCGGGGCCGCTCGCCGGCCTGCCCATCCTCGTCAAGGACCTCGAAGACGCGGAAGGCTTCCCCACCGCCCGCGGCACCCGCGCCTACCAGGGCCGACCGCCCGCAGCCCACGACAGCGTCCACGTCGCACGGCTGCGCGCCGCAGGCGCCCTGATCATCGGCAAGACGAACACACCCCCGCTCGGCGCCGCCGTCCACACCACCAACGACGCCTTCGGCACCACCCGCAACCCCTGGAACCCCGAGCGCACGCCCGGCGGCTCCAGCGGCGGCGCGGCCGCGGCGGTCGCCGCCGGACTCGTCGCCCTGGCCACCGCCGGAGACGGCGGCGGTTCCACCCGCATCCCCGCCGCCCTGTGCGGAGTCGTCGGCCTCAAGCCGTCCCGCGGCCGCATCCCCCACGGCCCGGCCCGGATGCCGGTGTGGCCCCAGCACGCCTGCCTGTCCGGCATGGCCCGCACCGTACGGGACACCGCACTGCACCTCGACGTCGCCGCCGGCCACCACCCCGCCGACCCGCACTCACTGCCCGCGCCCGGAGTCTCGTACCGCGACACCCTCGACAAGCCGCTGCCCGTCTTGCGCGTCGGCGTCCTGCGCACCCTCGGCATCGCGGCACCCCGCCCCGAGATCCTGCGCTCCCTCGACCACGCGGCCGGCCTGCTGCGCGGCCAGGGCCACGACGTCCACGACGACGAGTCGGCCCTGCCCGGCGCCCACTCCTTCCCCGCACCGTTCCGGCTCCGTCAGAAGGTCCTGGCGTACGCCCGTCTCCTCGACGTATACGACGACTTCACCGCCCGCCGAGACACCTTCGAGCCGTGGTTCGCCGACCTCCTCGACGGAAGCCGCTCCCTCGCCCCGGCCGACCTGGCCGCCTACTGGGCCCACCGCGCACGCCTCGACCACTGGGCGGCCGACCTCTTCGACCGGTACGACCTCCTGCTCCTGCCGACCACCCCCACCACGGCGTGGCCGGCCGAAGGCCCGGACGTGGCAGCAGCCGTGCGCGAGCGCGTCCTGCCCCTCTCGTACACCTCCGTCTTCAACGACACCGGCCACCCGGCCATCAGCATCCCGTCCGGGATCGCCCCGGACGGTCTTCCTCTCGCCGTGCAGCTCGTCGCCGCCCATCACCGCGACGACCTCGTCCTCGCCGCCGCGCACACGCTCGAGACGGCTCTGGGCACTCCGCACCCGCCGGTCCGCGGGAGTTAGCCGTCCGGGCCCGGGGCGGGCCGCGGGCGTGGGGGCTCGTCCTGGGCCGCGCCGTGCGGCGTCGGGTGTCGTATCGGGTCGGGCGGCGGAAGGCTTCGAGTCGCGCTTCACGCTTGTTCGGCGGCGGCACCGGGGGCGCGGGCCCCCGG
>NZ_JBHTST010000129.1:0-25469 GCF_042794995.1 Streptomyces sp. NPDC056503 | reverse complement strand
GCGGGGGCGGGGCGCGGCGCGCTCCCCCCCCCCCGGGGCGCCCCCCCCCCCCCCCGGCCGGGCGGGGGCCGGCCGGCCCCTCTGGGCCCCCGGCGGCCCTCGCGCATGCCCGGGCACGGATCAGCCGACGCGCTCCGCGAGGGCGAGGACCCGGTGGGCGCCCGCCACCACCGCCGCGTCCACGAACCGGCCGTCCGCCAGGGCCAGCGCGCCCCGGTCGGTCTCGGCCGCCGCCACCACCGCGCGGGCCGCGTCGACCTCCTGCGGGGTCGGCAGATAGGCCCGCTCGATGACCGGGAGCTGGCGGGGGTGGATGGCGGCCCGGCCGAGGAAGCCGAGCGCCCGGCCCCGGGCGCAGCCGGCGGCGAGCGCGTCGAGGTCGCCGATGTCCGCGTGGACCGACTGCACCGGCGGCGGCAGCCGCGCGGCCCGGGCGGCGACCACGATCCGGCTGCGCGGCCAGTCGAGCCCGCCGTCCTCCCCTACGCCCAGGTCGGCGCGGAGGTCGGCCTCGCCGAGGGAGAGGCCGCGGACCGCCGGATGGGCGGTGGCGATGGCGTACGCCTGCTCCACGGCCAGGGCGTTCTCCAGGAGCGGGTAGAGCGGGAGGCCGGGCGCGAGTTCGCTGATCCGGTGGATGTCGGAGGGGTGTGTCACCTTGGGGACACGGAGACCGCCGAGGCCGGGGAGGGAGGCCAGGACGGGGATGTCGCGCGGGGTGTGGATGCGGACGTGCACCGGGACGGGATGGGCGTCGGAGAGCAGATCGACGGTGGCGTCGAGGGCGTACGCCTTGCGGCCCGGGGCGACCGCGTCCTCCAGGTCCACGATGACCACGTCGGCGCCGGAGCCGAGCGCCTTGCCGACCACCCCGGGGCGGTCGCCGGGGGCGTACAGCCAGGTGAGGAGGGGACGGCCGCGGTGTCGCCGGCCGTCCACGGCCCCCGGGGCGCTCATACCGCCCCCTGGGCGCGCAGGGCGCTGATCTCGGCCGGAGCGAAGCCGGCCGCGGTCAGGACCTCGTCGGTGTCGGCGCCGTGCGGCCGGCCCGCCCAGCGGATCCCGCCGGGGGTCTCGGAGAGCCGGAAGAGCACGTTCTGCATGCGGATCGGGCCCAGCTCCGGGTCCGGGACCTCGGTGACCGTGCCGAGCGCCTGGTACTGGGGGTCGGCCAGGACGTCCCGGACGTCGTAGACGGGGGCGATCGCGGCCTCCGCCTTCTCGAAGGCGGCCATGGCCTCGTCGCGGGTGTGGCGCGCGATCCAGGAGCCGACGGCCTCGTCGAGGAGCTCGGCGTGCGCGGCCCGGCCCGTGCCGTCGGCGAACCACGGCTCGTCGATCAGTTCGGGGCGGCCGACCAGGCGCAGCACCCGCTCGGCGATGGACTGCGCCGAGGTGGAGACGGCCACCCAGGAGCCGTCGGAGGTCCGGTAGGTGTTGCGGGGGGCGTTGTTGCGGGAGCGGTTGCCGGTGCGCGGCTGGACGTAGCCGAGCTGGTCGTACCAGAGGGGGTGGGGGCCGACGACGGAGAGCATCGGCTCGATGATGGCCATGTCGACCACCTGGCCGCGGCCGGTCGTGGTCCTCGCGGTGAGCGCGGTCATCACCGCGTACGCGGTGGCGAGGGCGGCGATCGAGTCGGCGAGGCCGAAGGGGGGCAGGGTCGGCGGGCCGTCCGGTTCGCCGGTGATCGCGGCGAAGCCGCTCATCGCCTCGGCGAGGGTGCCGAAGCCGGGGCGGTGGGCGTACGGCCCGAACTGGCCGAAGCCGGTGACCCGGGTCAGTACCAGCCGGGGGTTGACCGTGGACAGCTCCTCCCAGCCCAGACCCCAGCGCTCCAGGGTGCCGGGGCGGAAGTTCTCCACGATCACGTCGGCGTCGGCGGCCAGCCGGAGCAGGGCGTCCCGGCCGCCGGGGGTGGACAGGTCGAGGGTGACGGTCCGCTTGTTGCGGCCCAGGACCTTCCACCACAGGCCCACGCCCTCCTTGGCGGGGCCGTGGCCGCGGGACGGGTCCGGCTTGCGGGGGTGCTCGACCTTGACGACGTCGGCGCCGAAGTCGCCGAGCATCATGGCGGCCAGCGGTCCGGCGAAGAGCGTCGCCAGATCGAGGACGCGCAGCCCCCGGAGGGGCGGGACCTGCGCGGAGGGGGCGGTGGTCATGCGGGATCGGCCTCCAGGGACTGGGGGGCGCCGGGGGCCGCGTCGATCTCGACGCGGTACGGCATCGAGGTCGAGGCGCCCTCGCGTTGGACGGAGAGCGCGGCGGCCGTGCCCGCCCATGCCAGGGCCCGGGGCATGGGGCGCCCCTCGCCGAGGGCGACCGCGAGCGCGCCGACGAAGGTGTCGCCGGCCGCGGTGGTGTCCACGGCCCGCACCTGGGGGGCGGGCACGGTGAGCGGCTCCGCGCCGCGCGCCGCGTAGAGGCAGCCGGCCGCGCCGAGGGTGACGACCACCTCGGGGACGGCGTCGAGGAGGGCGATGGCGGCGGCGTACGGGTCGGTGCGGCCGGTGAGGGCGGTGGCCTCGTGTTCGTTGGGCACCAGCAGGTCGGTGACGTCGAAGAGTTCGGGCGGGAGGGGCTGGGCGGGGGCCGGGGTGAGGACGGTGCGCACCCCGCGCCGACGGGCGTGCGCGGCGCCGTCGACGACGACGGAGAGGGGGAGTTCGAGCTGGAGGAGGAGCAGGTCGGCGCCGTCGATCAGGGCCTCGTCGCCCCGGCTGAGGGAGGTGACGGTGCCGTTGGCGCCGGGGACCACGACGATCGCGTTGCCGCCCTCGTCGTCCACGACGATGTGCGCGGTGCCGGAGGGGCCCTCGACGGTGCGGAGGAGGTCGGTGTCGACGGCGCAGTGTTCCAGGACGTCCCGGAGCCGGTGGCCGAACTCGTCGGAGCCGACCGCGCCGATCATGGCGACCTCGCCGCCGGCGCGGGCGGCGGCGACCGCCTGGTTGGCTCCCTTGCCGCCGGGGATCGTGCGGAACGAGCGGCCGGTGACGGTCTCGCCGCGGGCCGGGGCCTTCGCCACGTAGGCGACGAGGTCCATGTTGGTGCTCCCGAGTACCACGATGCTGGTCATGGGCGTACTGCCTCCAGGTGGGTCAGGTCGGCGAGGGCGTCGAAGCCGATGCCGTCGAAGGACGGCACCGAGGTCGCGAGCCGGTTCTTCAGGGGGGAGGTCCAGCGGTCCGGGAGCCGGTCCGGGTGGCCGGCGAGGAGACCGGCGACGGAGCCGGCGGTGGCGCCGTTGGAGTCGGTGTCCCAGCCGCCGGAGACCGCCGCGCAGACGGAGCGCGTGAAGTCGCCGTCGGCGTGGGTGAGGGCGGCGGCGAGCAGCGCGGTGTTCGGCACGGCATGGACCCAGTGGTACCCGCCGTACCGGGCGTGCAGCCGGTCGACGAGGGAGTCGGGTCGGGGGACGGCGCGGGCGGTGGCGATGCCGTACCGGACGGCCTCGGCGAGCCGGGAGCGGGGCGGGACGACGGAGAGACCGGCGGCGAGCGCCCCGTGCACGTCGCCGGTGCCGCCCGCGGCGGCGGCCAGGGTCGCGGCGACGAACATCGCGCCGTGGACGCCGGCGGCGGTGTGGCTGAGGACGGCGTCCCGGTGGGCCTGGGCGGCGGCCGCGGCCGGGTCGCCGGGGTGGGTCCAGCCGTGGACGTCGGCCCTGATCTGGGCGCCGATCCACTCCCGGAAGGGGTTGCGGTGGACGGCGGTCAGCGGGGGCTCGACCCCGTCGAGGAGGTTGCGGTAGGCGATCCGCTCGGCGGTGAAGGTCCGGCCGGCGGGGAGTTCGTCCAGCCAGAGGCGGGCCACGTCGGCGGTGGTGAAGGAGCGGCCGTGACGGCGGAGGAGGAGCAGGGCGAGGAGGGGGTAGTTGAGGTCGTCGTCCTCGGGCATCCCGTCGATGTTCTCGGCGAGCGAGGTGCCGGCGGAGCGCCGGTTCCAGGGATGCGCCGCCAGCAGCTCCGGCGGCACCCCGCGCGCGGTGAACCAGTCGTCCAGCGGCCAGTTCCCGGTGGCCCGGGCGAGCGCCCGGATCGCGTCGAGCGGCAGCTTCTCGACGGGCTTCCCGAGCAGGCACCCGGCGGCCCGCCCGAGCCAGGCGGCGTGCAGCCGGTCCCGGAGGGCGGGGTCCCGGGCGGGCGGGCCGGGGTGGTCGGGGCGGCGGGGCGGCGCGGCGCCCGGTGGCGGGGCGGGCCAGTCGGGGCAGGCGGCGACGATCGCGTCGAGGGCGGTGGGCTCGTCGGGGGCCAGGGGGGAGGGAAGGGCGGCGAGTTCGTCGAGCAGTTCCCCGGCGAGCGGGCGGAGGTCCGGCCGGGGCCGGGGCGAGGCGCCGGCGGCCGGCGGTGCGGGGTGTCCGCCGGCCGCGTACCAGCGGGCCGCGATCTCCCGGGCGTCCCGCCCGTCCTCGGCCGCCTGCCGCAGCTCGTGCCCGACGAGGTCCTCGGGCTGCACCCAGGTGAGCCGGACGGGGGCGGGCGCCCGCCCGGCGGGCGGCGGCTGCGCCGCGACGGTGTCCCCGGGGGGCGCTTCCGCGGGCGTGCTCGCGGGGGACGTCCGGCGCGGCGTGCTCGTCGCGAGCCGCCCGCCGGGGGCGGGTGCCGTGCCGGCGCGGGGGCCGGACCGGACGCGGTCCGTCACCGGGCCGGATCCGTCAGGGCGGCGCGGGCGGTCTCGTGGGCGCGGCGGCGGGCCGTGTCGCGGGCGAAGATCTCGTCGCCCACGGCGGCGAGGGCCCGCGCCGGGGCGTGGAGGTCCAGGCGGCTGGCCTCGGCCACCTGCTTCGCCCAGTCCGTGGGGACGGCCGCCTCGCCGCGCAGGGCGCCGGCGACCGCGCCCGCCATGGTGGCGATGGAGTCGCAGTCGCGGCCGTAGTTGACCGCGCCGAGGACCGTACGGCGGTAGTCGCCCTCGCCGACCAGGAGCATGCCGAGCGCGATCGGCAGCTCCTCGATGGAGTGGAGGCGGGAGGGGCGGCGGGCGTCGAGACCCGGCTCGCGGTAGTCGGGGCCGACGGAGTCGTACGGGGCGACCGCCCGGCGCAGCGGGGCGAGGGCGGACTCGAAGTCGCGGTGCCGGTCGGCGACTTCGGCGACGGCCTCGATGGCGGCGCGGGTGCCGTCCTTGGCGAGGGCGAGCGCGGTGTCGACGACCGTGCGCGGGGTGGCGCCGGGGGCGCAGGCCGCCGCGACCGCCGCGGCGAAGACGCCCGCCGCCTCGCGGCCGTACGAGGACTGGTGGGCGCCGGCGACGTCGAGGGCCTCGGCGTAGGCGCCGTGCGGGTCGGCGGCGTTGACCAGGCCGACCGGGGCCATGTACATCGCGGCGCCGCAGTTGACGATGTTTCCGGTGCCGGCCTCGCGCGGGTCGTGGTGTCCGTAGTGGAGGCGGGCGACGAGCCACTTCTCGGCGAGGAAGATCCGCTGGAGGGGGAGCGCCTCCGCCTCCAGTTCGGGGATCCACACGGGGGAGCCCATGAGTTCGGGGACGAGGTGGTCCGCGACCGCGTACGCGTCGAGGTGGTCGCGGACCCGTTCGTACACCCGGATCAGCGCGTGGGTCATCAGGGTGTCGTCGGTGACGTGCCCGTCGCCCTTGTGGTACGGGGCGATGGGGCGGGCGGTGCGCCAGGCGTCGCCGTTCCAGGGGCCGACGACGCCCGTGACCCTGCCGCCGTGGCGTTCGGCGATCTGCTCGGGGGTGTACCCCTCCACGGGTCCGCCGAGGGCGTCGCCCACGGCGGCCCCGAGGAGACTTCCGGTGATCCGGTCATCCAGTGTGGGTGTCATGTCTGAATTGTCCACCTGGAGGCGTCGGTTCCGTGGCTCCGAGGAGCCCGGCGAGTTCCACCAGGTCGGTGCCGGCGAGACGGGGGAGCGCGCAGCCGGAGAGCGTCCGGCAGGCGTCCCGCCAGCTGGCCGGGACCGAACGGCCCCCGCCCAGCGCGCCGGTGAGCGCGCCGGCGAGCGCGGGGGCGGAGTCGGCGACCCGGGAGAGGCAGGCGGCGGCGGGGACCGCGGCGGTCATCGCGCCGCGCGCGGCGACGGTCAGGGCGAGTGCGACGGGGACGGTCTCGGCGGCGGCGATGCCGTAGCTGTAGACGTGGTCGACGATCTGGTGCTCCAGGAGGGGGACCAGTTCGAAGGCGGTGTCGGCGGTGCGGGCCAGCTTCACGGCGTGACGGGCGTTGCGGCCGATCTCGGTGACGGGCGGGAGTTCGGCGAGGGCGGCGGCGACGGCGGTGTCGGGGTCGGCGCCGCCGAGGGCCGCGGCGACGGCCGCGGCGGTGGCGCGGGCGCCGTGGACGCCGTCGCCGTCCTGGGTGTACCGGGCGTCGAACTCGGCGAGTCCGGCGGCCGCGCGCGGGTCGCCGGGGTGGACGACCGCGAGGACGGCGGCGCGGACGCAGGCGGCGTCGTCGAAGTAGTGCGGGTTGTCGTGACCGGTGGCGGGCGGGCGCAGACCGGTCGCGAGGTTGCCGAGGCCGGCGCGGACGGAGATGCGGGCGCGGAGGGGGAGGACGGCGGACTCGATCTCGGGGGCGCGGTCCGCCGCGGCGGCGACCTGGCCCGCGAGGTGGTTCCAGGCGAGGTCGACGGCGGCGCGGAGGCGGCGCTCGGCGGGAAGGGCGGCGAAGAGGGGCCCGGCGGCGGCGAGTACGGCCTCCGCCGTGAACGCCGCCCACTCGGCGTCGTCGGAGGGGCCGAGGCGGAGCGGCTCGGGGGGCTGGTTCAGGGCGATGGGGACGGGGAGGGTGGTCGTGGCGTTCTGCTCCGCGAAGGTGTCGAGCTCGCGGGTGAGGCGGCGGGTCCACTCGGGCATGCGGGCGGCGCGGTGCCGGGCGGCGGGCCAGCCGGCGGCGTCGCCCGCGGCGAGCCCGAGGAGGAGGCCCTCGACCCGGTCGCGGCCCGCCCGGGCCGGGGCGTCCGGCCGCGGGGCCTCCCGCGTGGGGCTCCAGGCGCCGGTGCCGCCCGGGGGGCGGGGGGCGGGGTCGACGGGGGCGACGGGGGCGACGGGGCGGGGCGTGGTGGGGGCGCTCATGGGGTGGGCTCCTGGGTGAGGAGGTCGGCTACTTCGAGGACGTGGTGGCCGCGCATCGTGGGGAGGCAGCTGCCGGTGACCGGGGTGATGGCGGAGGCCCACTCCTCGGGGATCGCGGCCATGCCGCCCGCCGCGCCGGCCAGGGCGCCGGCCACCGCGGCCGTGGTGTCCGCGTCGCGGCCCATGTTCACGGCCGTCAGGACCGCCGTGCGGAAGTCGCCGCGGGCCGCCGCGAAGGCGCCGAAGGCGAGGCCGACCGCCTCCGGGGCCAGGTCGGTCCAGGGGTAGCCGCCGATGACCACCGCGGAGCGGACCTGGCGTTCGCGGGTGAGCGGGTCCGGCTGGACGCGCTGGGCCGCGACCACCGCGCGGCGCAGCGAGCGGGCCGTCCAGGAGTCCATGGGGATGACCGAGAGGGCCGCGGCGATCACCGAGGTGACGGTGGCGCCCGACATCGCCGCCGCGACGCCCGCGGCCACCGCCTGGCCGCCGTAGATGCCCTCGCCCTCGTGGCTGACGCTGCCGTCGATGGCGACGAGCCGCGCCGCCTCCTCCGGGCGGCCGGCCGCGAAGACGCCGAAGGGCGCCGCCCGCATGGCGAGCCCGTCCGACCAGGCGTGGCGGTGCTGGGCGGAGATGGGGGCCGTCAGGCCGCGCCGGAGGTTCTCCAGGGTGCCGCGCTCGGAGAAGCCGGCGCCGCGGAAGGGTCCCTCGTCGAGGTCGGCGATCCAGTGGTGCCAGGCCCGTTCGACGTGGGCGACGGTGAGCGCCGAGCCGTGCCGGGCGAGCAGCAGGGCCGAGAAGATCGCGTACTCCGTGTCGTCGGTGCCCGCCGGGCGGTCCGTCAGGAAGCCTTCGATCCGCCCCCACCGGCGGCGGATCTCGGAGGGTTTCATGTTCTCGGCGGGGGCGCCGAGCGCGTCGCCGACGGCGAGGCCGAGCAGCGCCCCCCTCGCCCGTTCCCGGGTGTCGCATGTGGTGGCCGCCATCTCCGCGCCCCTTCCCTCGGTGCGGGTACCGCTTCGGCGGTACCCCTTCGCCTGGATCTGTGCCACGACGGGCCGACGACTCGCCGGTCGGCGGCTTCTGTCACCCGTCTGTCACCCGTCCGTCCGTGGCGAACCGGCTGTTTGAGGGCGCGTCAGGCAAGGCTTCCCACACTGAGGCGGGCCTTAGTAAGTACGGCCTGCCTTGCTGGCGGGCCCCTTACATCGCGCGTATTTTCGAGGGTGTTGGGGGCGGCGGGTGCGACCCGGCCCGCCGGAACGAGGGGAGAACCATGTCCATCATCGAAGCCCAGGCGCCACTGCACGAGGCACACCGCGACAACCACACCCACCGTGACGTGAACGGCGGTTGGCTGCGGCCCGCGGTCTTCGGCGCGATGGACGGACTCGTCTCCAACCTGGCCCTGATGACCGGCGTCGCCGGCGGTTCGGTCTCCTCGCAGACCATCGTCGTCACCGGCCTCGCCGGCCTTGCGGCCGGCGCCTTCTCCATGGCGGCGGGCGAGTACACCTCCGTCGCCTCGCAGCGCGAGCTCGTCCAGGCCGAACTGGACGTGGAGCGCCGCCAGTTGCGCAAGCACCCGATCGACGAGATGGAGGAGCTGGCCGCCCTCTACGTCTCCCGGGGCGTCGAGCCCGCGCTCGCCCGCGAGGTCGCCATGCAGCTGTCGAGGGACCCGGAGCAGGCGCTGGAGATCCACGCCCGCGAGGAGCTCGGCATCGACCCCGACGACCTGCCGTCGCCCCTCGTCGCGGCCGTCTCGTCCTTCGGCTCCTTCGCGCTCGGCGCGCTGCTTCCCCTGCTGCCGTACCTGCTCGGCGCGACGGCGCTCTGGCCGGCCGTCCTCCTGGCGCTCCTCGGCCTCTTCGCCTGCGGCGCGCTGGTCGCCCGGGTCACCGCCCGCGGCTGGTGGTTCAGCGGCATGCGCCAGCTGCTCCTCGGCGGTGCCGCGGCGGCGGTCACGTACGGCCTGGGGATGGTCTTCGGCGCCGCCCTCTAGCCGCGCGCCGGCCGGGGTGCGGGACGCGCTCCGGTCACGGGTCGGAGGAAACGGAATCCGAACCGGCCTTCAGGTCCGCGAGGCCCCCTCAAGGGGCCTTTCGGACTTTCCGGGGTGACTTTTCGGGACTTAAGCCGCATCCTCGCTGTGACGAATATCCCTGGTCGGAATCCTCGCGGCGGTGAGACACTATGCAGGACGCCACATATGTAGCCGGTTACCCGGCGGTTTCGAACCCGTGACCAACGGGAAAGAGGCAGAAGCGTCGTTGGGCAACGAAGCCCTTCCGAGACGGACCGGTACGGTTCCGTCCCCCGCGGAGCAGTCACGGTGCAGTCACTGCCGCCGCATCCAGAGAGAACAGGTGAACGCGCACCACCGCTCCGTGTCGGAGGTGTCCGCATGCTGGAACGAGCTATCCGCTAGGCGAGAAACGCTCCATCATGTAACCTGCACGAAATTTCGCGGAGGGCCAACGTCGTCCCTCGGCAGCTGCTCCCCCAGACGTCGTCTGGGAGGTGCCCCCAGCCACGACGACGACGGGAGAGCCGATGCGTTCCGACGCCTGGTCGCCCATGGACGGTCGCCCCGCCCCCCAGGGCATGTACGACCCCCGTAACGAGCACGACGCCTGTGGTGTCGGGTTCGTGGCCACCCTCACCGGTGTTGCCAGCCACGCGCTGGTCGAGCAGGCGCTGACCGTACTGCGCAACCTCGAACACCGCGGCGCCACCGGCTCCGAGCCGGACTCCGGCGACGGCGCCGGCATCCTCTTCCAGGTCCCGGACGCCTTCTTCCGCGAGGTCACCGACTTCGAGCTGCCCGCGGCCGGCGCCTACGCGGTGGGCACCGCGTTCCTCCCCGTCGACACCGCCGACGAGGCCGCCGCCGCGATCGAGACGATCGCCGCCGACGAGGGCCTCACCGTCCTCGGCTGGCGCGAGGTCCCCGTCGCCCCGGCCCTGCTCGGCGCCACCGCCCGCTCCACCATGCCGGTCTTCCGCCAGGTCTTCGTGACCGACGGCGAGTCCACCGGCATCGCGCTGGACCGCAAGGCGTTCGTGCTGCGCAAGCGCGCCGAGCGCGAGGCCGCGACGTACTTCCCCTCGCTCTCCGCCCGCACCCTGGTCTACAAGGGCATGCTCACCACCGGGCAGCTGGAGCCCTTCTTCCCGGACCTGTCGGACCGGCGCCTGGCCTCCGCCATCGCCCTCGTCCACTCCCGGTTCTCCACCAACACCTTCCCGAGCTGGCCGCTCGCCCACCCGTACCGCTTCGTCGCCCACAACGGCGAGATCAACACGGTCAAGGGCAACCGCAACTGGATGACCGCCCGCGAGGCCCAGCTCGCCACCGACGTCTTCGGCGAGAGCCGGGACGGCAAGGGCCTGGACCGGATCTTCCCGATCTGTACGCCGGACGCCTCCGACACCGCCTCCTTCGACGAGGTCCTGGAGCTGCTCCACCTCGGCGGCCGCTCGCTGCCGCACTCGGTCCTGATGATGGTCCCCGAGGCGTGGGAGAACCACGACTCCATGGACCCGGCCCGGCACGCCTTCTACCAGTACCACTCCACGATGATGGAGCCCTGGGACGGCCCCGCCTGCGTCACCTTCACCGACGGCGTCCAGGTCGGCGCGGTCCTCGACCGCAACGGTCTGCGCCCCGGCCGCTACTGGGTCACCGACGAGGGCCTCGTCGTCCTCTCCTCCGAGGTCGGCGTCCTCGACATCGACCCCGCCAAGGTCGTCCGCAAGGGCCGCCTCCAGCCCGGCAAGATGTTCCTCGTCGACACCGTCGAGCACCGCATCATCGAGGACGACGAGATCAAGGCCGGCCTCGCCGCCGAGCAGCCCTACACCGAGTGGCTGGAGACCGGGGAGATCGAGCTCTCCGACCTCCCCGAGCGCGAGCACATCGTGCACACCCACGCCTCGGTCACCCGCCGCCAGCAGACCTTCGGCTACACCGAGGAAGAGCTCCGCGTCATCCTCGCCCCGATGGCCCGCAGCGGCCTGGAGCCGATCGGCTCCATGGGCACCGACTCCCCGATCGCGGCCCTCTCCGAGCGCCCCCGGCTGCTCTTCGACTACTTCACCCAGCTGTTCGCGCAGGTCACCAACCCGCCGCTGGACGCCATCCGTGAAGAGCTCGTCACCTCGCTGCGCTCCTCCCTCGGTCCCCAGGGCAACCTGCTCGACCCGACCGCGGCCTCCTGCCGCAGCGTCACCCTGCCCTTCCCGGTGATCGACAACGACGAGCTCGCCAAGCTCATCCACATCAACCACGACGGCGACATGCCGGGCATGAAGGCCGCCACGCTCTCCGGCCTCTACCGGGTCTCCGGCGGCGGCGAGGCCCTCGCCGCCCGCATCGAGGCCATCTGCGCCGAGGCCGACGCGGCCATCGAGGGCGGCGCCCGCCTGATCGTCCTCTCCGACCGGCACTCCGACGCCGAGCACGCGCCGATCCCGTCGCTGCTGCTCACCGCGGCCGTCCACCACCACCTCATCCGCACCAAGCAGCGCACCATGGTGGGTCTGCTGGTCGAGGCCGGTGACGTCCGCGAGGTCCACCACGTCGCCCTGCTCATCGGCTACGGCGCCGCGGCGGTCAACCCGTACCTCGCCATGGAGTCCGTCGAGGACCTGCTCCGCGCCGGCACCTTCCTCAGCGACGTCGAGCCCGAGCAGGCCATCCGCAACCTGATCTACGCCCTCGGCAAGGGCGTCCTCAAGGTCATGTCGAAGATGGGCATCTCCACGGTCGCCTCCTACCGCGGCGCCCAGGTCTTCGAGGCCGTCGGCCTCGACGCCGAGTTCGTCGGCCGGTACTTCAACGGCACCGCCACCAAGATCGGCGGCGCCGGCCTGGACGTCGTCGCCCAGGAGGTCGCCGCCCGCCACGCCAAGGCCTACCCGGCCACCGGCATCGCCTCCGCGCACCGCGCGCTGGAGATCGGCGGCGAGTACCAGTGGCGCCGCGAGGGCGAGCCGCACCTCTTCGACCCGGAGACCGTCTTCCGCCTCCAGCACGCCACGCGGAACAAGCGGTACGACATCTTCAAGAAGTACACGGACCGGGTGAACGAGCAGTCCGAGCGGCTGATGACGCTCCGCGGCCTGTTCGGCTTCGCGGAGGGCCGTACGCCGATCTCCGTCGACGAGGTCGAGCCGGTCTCCGAGATCGTCAAGCGCTTCTCGACCGGAGCCATGTCGTACGGCTCCATCTCGCGGGAGGCGCACGAGACCCTCGCCATCGCCATGAACCAGCTCGGCGGCAAGTCGAACACCGGTGAGGGCGGCGAGGACCCGGACCGCCTGTACGACCCGGCGCGCCGCTCCGCGATCAAGCAGGTCGCCTCCGGCCGCTTCGGCGTCACCTCCGAGTACCTGGTCAACGCCGACGACATCCAGATCAAGATGGCCCAGGGCGCCAAGCCCGGCGAGGGCGGCCAGCTGCCCGGCCACAAGGTCTACCCGTGGGTCGCCAAGACGCGTCACTCGACGCCGGGCGTCGGCCTCATCTCGCCGCCGCCGCACCACGACATCTACTCCATCGAGGATCTGGCCCAGCTGATCCACGACCTCAAGAACGCCAACCCGTCGGCCCGCATCCACGTGAAGCTGGTCTCCGAGGTCGGCGTCGGCACGGTCGCGGCCGGCGTGTCCAAGGCCCACGCGGACGTCGTCCTCATCTCCGGCCACGACGGCGGCACCGGCGCCTCCCCGCTGACCTCGCTGAAGCACGCGGGCGGCCCCTGGGAGCTCGGCCTCGCCGAGACCCAGCAGACGCTGCTGCTCAACGGCCTGCGCGACCGGATCGTCGTGCAGACCGACGGCCAGCTGAAGACCGGCCGCGACGTCGTCATCGCCGCGCTGCTCGGCGCCGAGGAGTTCGGCTTCGCCACCGCGCCGCTCGTCGTCTCCGGCTGCGTCATGATGCGCGTCTGCCACCTCGACACCTGCCCGGTCGGCATCGCCACCCAGAACCCGGTCCTGCGCGACCGCTTCTCCGGCAAGGCCGAGTACGTCGTCAACTTCTTCGAGTTCATCGCGCAGGAGGTCCGCGAGCTCCTCGCCGAGCTGGGCTTCCGCACCATCGAGGAGGCCGTCGGCCACGCCGAGCTGCTCGACACCAGCCGCGCCGTCTCCCACTGGAAGGCGCAGGGCCTGGACCTGGAGCCGCTCTTCTACGTGCCGGAGCTGGCCGAGGGCGCGGTCCGCCACGCCCTGATCGAGCAGGACCACGGCCTGGAGAAGGCGCTCGACAACGAGCTGATCCAGCTCGCCGCCGAGGCGCTGAACGCCGCCTCCGCCGAGCAGGCCCAGCCGGTCCGCGCCCAGGTCGCGATCCGCAACATCAACCGCACGGTCGGCACCATGCTCGGCCACGAGGTGACGAAGAAGTTCGGTGGCGCCGGTCTCCCGGCCGACACCATCGACCTCACCTTCACCGGCTCCGCCGGCCAGTCCTTCGGCGCCTTCCTGCCGGCCGGTGTCACGCTCCGCCTGGAGGGCGACGCCAACGACTTCGTCGGCAAGGGCCTCTCCGGCGGCCGTGTGATCGTCCGTCCCGACCGGGGCGCCGACCACCTGGCCGAGTACTCCACCATCGCGGGCAACACCATCGCGTACGGAGCCACCGGCGGCGAGCTGTTCCTGCGCGGCCGCACCGGCGAGCGCTTCTGCGTCCGCAACTCCGGCGCCCTGGTCGTCTCGGAGGGCGTGGGCGACCACGGCTGCGAGTACATGACCGGCGGCACCGCGGTCGTCCTCGGCGAGACCGGCCGCAACTTCGCGGCGGGCATGTCCGGTGGCGTCGCCTACGTCGTCGACCTCGACCCGAACCACGTCAACTCCGGCAACCAGGGTGCGGTCGAGACCCTGTCGGAGGCCGACGAGGCCTGGCTGCACGACGTCGTGCGCCGCCACCAGGAGGAGACCGGCTCGACCGTGGCCGAGAAGCTCCTGGCCGACTGGGACGCGGCGGTGAGCCGCTTCAGCAAGATCATCCCGACCACGTACAAGGCAGTGCTCGCCGCCAAGGACGCCGCTGAGCTCGCCGGTCTCTCCGAGCAGGAGACCACCGAGAAGATGATGGAGGCGGCGACCCATGGCTGACCCGAAGGGCTTCCTCACCACCGGCCGCGAGGTCGCCGAGACCCGCCCCGTCGCGGAGCGCGTCCGCGACTGGAACGAGGTCTACGTCCCCGGCTCCCTGCTGCCGATCATCAGCAAGCAGGCCGGCCGCTGCATGGACTGCGGCATCCCGTTCTGCCACAACGGCTGCCCGCTCGGGAACCTGATCCCCGAGTGGAACGACTACGCCTACCGCGAGGACTGGTCGGCGGCGTCCGAGCGCCTCCACGCCACCAACAACTTCCCGGAGTTCACCGGCCGCCTGTGCCCGGCTCCGTGCGAGTCGGCGTGCGTGCTCGGCATCAACCAGCCGGCCGTCACCATCAAGAACGTCGAAGTCTCCATCATCGACAAGGCGTGGGACGCCAACGACGTCACGCCGCAGGCGCCCGAGCGGCTCTCCGGCAAGACCGTGGCCGTCATCGGCTCCGGCCCGGCGGGTCTCGCCGCCGCCCAGCAGCTGACCCGGGCCGGCCACACCGTGGTCGTGTACGAGCGCGCCGACCGCATCGGCGGTCTGCTGCGCTACGGCATCCCCGAGTTCAAGATGGAGAAGCGGCACATCAACCGCCGCGTCGAGCAGATGCGCGCGGAGGGCACCAAGTTCCGCACCGGCGTCGAGGTCGGCCGCGACATCACCGCCACCGACCTGCGCAAGCGGTTCGACGCGGTCGTGGTCGCCGCCGGCGCCACCACCGCCCGTGACCTGCCCGTCCCGGGCCGGGAGCTGGCCGGCATCCACCAGGCGATGGAGTACCTGCCGCTCGCCAACAAGGTCGTCGAGGGCGACTTCGTGGCCCCGCCGATCACCGCCGAGGGCAAGCACGTCGTCGTCATCGGCGGCGGCGACACCGGCGCCGACTGCGTCGGCACCGCCCACCGCCAGGGCGCGGCCTCCGTCACCCAGCTGGAGATCATGCCGAGGCCGGGCGAGGACCGGAACGCCAACCAGCCCTGGCCGACCTTCCCCATGCTGTACAAGGTCACCTCGGCGCACGAGGAGGGCGGCGAGCGGGTCTACTCCGTCTCCACCACCCACTTCGAGGGCGACGAGGACGGCAACGTCCAGTTCCTCCACCTCGTCGAGGTCGAGTTCGTCGACGGCAAGCTGACCCAGAAGCCGGGCACCGAGCGGAAGATCCCCGCCCAGCTGGTCACCCTCGCCATGGGCTTCACCGGCACGGACGTCCAGAACGGCCTGGTCGCCCAGTTCGGCGTCGACCTCGACGAGCGGGGCAACATCGCCCGTGACGCGGACTTCGCCACCAACGTCGACGGCGTCTACGTCGCCGGTGACGCCGGCCGCGGCCAGTCGCTGATCGTCTGGGCCATCGCCGAGGGCCGCTCGGCCGCCCGCGGCGTCGACCGCTACCTCACCGGCGCCAGCTCCCTGCCGGCCCCGATCCGCCCGACGGACCGGTCCCTGCTGGTCTGACGCACCCCCGGATGTCCCGTACAACGACGTGCGGAACTGAGCGACGCCCGCCCTGTCCCCGACCAAGGACTCAGGGGCGGGCGTCGCTGCGCGTTCCCCGCGCGCCGGCGGCCGGCGCCCGGAAGCGCGGGACGACCTTCTCGCCCCACTGCCGGATCGTCTCCAGGCAGACCTCCTGCGGCACCGTGCCCATCTGGATCAGGCACATCACCTCGTCGACGCCGATCCGGCGCAGGCGGTCCACGTAGGCGATCGCCGTCTCCGCGTCGCCGTAGGCGTGGTCGGTGTCGTACACGCCCGTGTCGACGGGCCTGGCCGGGACGTCCGCCTCGTGGAGCCGGGCCACCAGCCTCTCCCGCTGTTCGGCGAGCGCCCCGGCGTGGTCCTCGTCCTCCGCGTACCCGGTGGGCGCGGGCGCGCCGCCGTACCAGTGCGCGATCGACTCGGCGAAGAAGCGCTGGCCACGGGTGCCGAGCCGCAGCGCGCGGGCCGCGTCGTCCAGGACGATCGTCGGACAGAGCGCCGAGAAGTGGTCGTTGACCTCGGTGGAGACGAACCGGGAGCCGTCGCGGGCGGCGATGGCGTCGTCGTACACCCGCCGCATCGCGGCCACGTCCTCGGCCCCGGAGAAGCCCATCACCAGCGCGCCGACGCCGAGTTCGGCGGCCTGCCGGAGCGAGTCGTGCTGCGAGCAGGCCATGAAGAGCGGCGGGTGCGGGGTCTGCGCCGGGCGGGGCAGGACCGCGCCGGGGCCGATGTCGAGGGTGCCGTGCCACTCGAACTCCTCCTCCCGCCAGGCCGCCGCGAGGATCCGCAGCGCCTCCTCCGTCTGCGGGCGGGTGTCCTCGGGGCGCACCCCGAACATCCGCATCTCCTGGCGGGTCGCGCCCCGGCCGGCGCCGATGTCGACCCGGCCGCCGGAGAGCACGTCGAGCATCGCGGTCCGTTCGGCGACCCGCACCGGGTGCTGGTAGCCGAACGGCATGGTGACCACGCCGTGGCCGACGCGGATGCGTTCGGTGCGGGCCGCCACCCAGGTCAGGAAGATCTCGGAGGCGCTCATGTGCGCGTACCGGGTGAGGGAGTGGTGCTCGACCGCCCAGATCCGGTCGAAGCCGAACTCCTCGGCGAGGACGGCCTGTTCGACGCAGTCGCGGATCACCTGGTGTTCGCGGGCGGGGGTCGGGTCGACGAGCTGTGCTTCGAAGATCATGGAGAACTTCACGGGCTGCTCCTCCCGTTGACGGCCTTGTATGCCTGACAGGAATACTTCTAGCAGGCATAGGGGGGAGGAGGAAGAGCCGTACACTGCGGTCCGTGGAGGACGACGACGCGACCGTGCCCGGACTTCCCGCGACGAGCTGGGCGGTGCTCGGACTGCTCTCCTTCGGCCAGGAGTTGTCCGGATACGACTGCAAGAAATGGGCCGACCGCTCGCTCGGGCTCTTCTACTGGAGCCCGTCCTTCAGTCAGATCTACAGTGAGCTGCGGCGCCTGGAGACAGCCGGTTACGCCACCTCCCGCCTGGTCCCGCCCGAGTCCGGCAGCCGCGACAAGCGGATCTACCGCATCACCGACGAGGGCCTCGCCGCCGTCCGCGCCTGGGCCGGAACCGCCCCCGTCGACCCGCCCGTCCTCAAGCACGGGCCGCTGCTGCGGCTCTGGCTCGGCCACCTCCTCGAACCCGACCGGGTCCGGGAGATCCTGGCCGGCCACCGCGACCGGTCCGAGACCCTGCGGAGCCGCGCCGCCGCCGACGCGGCGGAGGCCGGGACCGAGGAGGCGTGGGCGTACCCGCGGCTCACCCTGACCTGGGCCGAGCGGTACTACGCGGCGGAACGCGACCTGGCCGAGGCCATGCTCGCCGACATCGAGAAGACGAGCGCAGAGAAGACGAGCGCAGAGAAGACGAGCGCCGAGAGAACCGAGGGGGAGCGCTGACATGGCACTGAGCCTGCGCAAGGTGGAGGAGACCGCGCCCGCGCTGGTCAGCCTCTACAAGTCGGCGGGGGAGTCGCTGCGCCGGCACGGCGTCGACGGGCAGCGCGTCGCCGTCTACCTGGTGGTCGACTACTCCGGCTCGATGAAGCCGTACTACAAGGACGGCAGCGTCCAGGCCCTCGCCGACCGGGTCCTCGGGCTCTCCGCCCAGCTCGACGACGACGGCCGGGTGCCGGTCGTCTTCTTCTCCACCGACGTCGACGCCGAGACCGAGATCCGGCTCGACGACCACCGGGGCCGGGTGGACCGGATCGTCGCCGGCCTCGGTCACATGGGCAAGACGAGCTACCACCTCGCCATGGACGCCGTCATCGACCACTACCTCGACAGCGGGGCCACCGCGCCCGCGCTCGTCGTCTTCCAGACCGACGGCGGTCCCATCAACCGGCTCGCCGCCGAGCGGTACGTCTGCAAGGCGGCCCGGCTGCCGCTCTTCTGGCAGTTCGTCGGCTTCGGCGACCCCGGCAGCAAGCAGTTCGACTTCCTGCGCCGGCTCGACGAACTCGCCGTCCCCGAGCGGCGGTGCGTCGACAACTCCGGTTTCTTCCACGCCGGGAGGGAGCCCGGCCGGGTCGCGGACGCGGAGCTGTACGACCGCCTGGTCGCCGAGTTCCCCCGCTGGCTCGCCGCCGCCCGCGCCCAGGGCATCGTCCGTTCCTGAAATCGATGGCCACGGCCGGAACCCGGGGAGATCATGGGCGCATGAGTTCTCTCGTACGCCACGTGACCATCGACTGCGCCGACGCCTACACCCTCGCCCAGTTCTGGGCGAAGGTGCTCGACGGCAAGCTCTCCGACGACGACCTGCCCGGCGACCCCGAGGCCCTCGTGCAGTCGGAGGGCGCCGGGCTCCTCTTCATCCGGGTCCCCGATCCCAAGACGGTCAAGAACCGCGTCCACCTCGACATCCAGCCGCAGGACCGCACCCGCGACGAGGAGGTCGAGCGGCTGCTCGCCCTCGGCGCGACCCTCGTCGGCGACCACCGGAAGCCCGACGGCACGGGCTGGGCGACGATGGCCGACCCGGAGGGCAACGAGTTCTGCGTGGAGCGCAGCAAGGCGGAGCGCGGCGACTCCTGAACCCCGCGGGCCGTCCGGAGCAATCCGGACAGTAGGTGTCGGGTATCCGGTGTCTGCTGGAGGCATGACGGACACCGGCACCACCACCTGGGCGGCCTTCGAGGCCGCCGAACCCGCGCTCGCCGCCACCGTGCGCGAGCGCTTCGGGCAGTACACCCACCACGCCCTCGCCACCCTGAGGAAGGACGGCTCGCCGCGGCTCAGCGGGATCGAGGCCGACTTCCGGGGCGGCGAGCTGTGGCTCGGGATGATGCCGAACTCCCGCAAGGCGCTCGACCTGCGCCGCGACCCCCGCTTCGCGCTGCTCGCCAACCCCGGTGCCGGCACGGACATGGGCGGCGGGGACGTCCGCGTCTCCGGCCGGGCCGTCGAGGTCACGGACCCGGACGTGGTCGCGCGGTACGCCGCCGAGGCCGGGGCGCCGCTGCCGTTCCACCTCTTCCGGGCGGAGCCCGCCGAGGTGGTGCGGACCTGGGTGGAAGGCGAGGAGATCTGCTTCACCACCTGGCGGCCCGGGCGCGCCCCCCGCACCCTGCGGCGCGGCAACGACGACGCGCCGCCGCGCGAGGACGCCTGAGCCGCGGCCGTGCGGGCCCCGGAGGCCGGGCGCCGCCGGGCGCCCCCGGAGCGACGACAATGGGCGGGTGTCAGCGACCAAGAAGAAGAACCAGGTGAACGCCGCCGCGCCCGAGCGGCGCCGGGAACTCCTCGACACCGCCGCCGAGGTGTTCGCCGCCCAGGGGTACAACGCCACCACCGTCCGCAAGATCGCGGACGCCGCCGGCATGCTCGCCGGCAGCCTCTACTACCACTTCGACTCCAAGGAGTCGATGCTCGACGAGATCCTCTCGACCTTCCTCACCGAGCTCTGGGAGGGGTACGACGCCGTCCTCGCCGCCGGTCTCGGCCCCCGGGAGAGCATCGAGGCCCTCGTCACCGAGTCCTTCCGGGAGATCGACCGGCACCGCGCCGCCGTCGCCATCTACCAGAAGGAGTCCCGGCACCTCACCGACCTGCCCCGCTTCCACTACCTCGCCGACTCGCAGCGCAGGTTCGAGAAGGCGTGGCTCGGCACCCTGGAGCGGGGGGTGGCGGACGGCGTGTTCCGCGCCGACCTCGACGTCCGGCTCACCTACCGCTTCGTCCGCGACACCGTCTGGGTCGCGGCCTCCTGGTACCGGCCGGGCGGCCGGCACAGCCCCGACGAGATCGCCCGCCAGTACCTGTCGATGGTCCTGGACGGCATCGCCGTGGGCGGCTGACACCCCGACACCCACGTCGTACGCGGGTGCGGCGCGGCCCCCGCACGGGCCGCGCCGCGCCCGCGTCAGCCGACCAGCCGCTCCCGCAGACCCGACAGGGTGCGCGGGTCCAGGCCCAGGCCGGCCGTCACATAGCGGTACAGGCTGCCGTAGCCGGCGCGGACCTCGCCGAGGGCCGTGTCCAGGTACTCCCGGCGGACCTCCTGGAGGGGCGCGATCAGCTCCGGGTTCTGCATGAGGCCGCCCTGCCTGAGGCCCTCGCGGACCCGGGCGTCGTGGGCGGCGCGGAGGGTGTTGGAGGCCAGGTAGTCCTCGGTGGCGAGCCGTTCCGGCACGCCGACCAGCCGCAGGAGCAGCCAACTGGCCCAGCCGGTGCGGTCCTTGCCCGAGGTGCAGTGGTAGAGCACCGGGCCGGAGCCGGGCGCGGCGAGTTCGCGCAGGGTCCGTCCGAAGGCCTCGCGGTTGGCCGCGTCGGTGACGAAGGTCCGGTAGACGTCCGACATGAAGGCGGCCGCCCGCCCGCCGCCGAGCATCTGCTCCTGCAGCACCGGGTCGCGCGAGCCGATCGCGGCCGTCAGCCGCCCGAAGAGGCCGTTGTCGGTGATGGGCCGCGGGGCGGCGGCCACTCCGGCGGGGAGCCGGTCGGCGCCGTCGTATCCGACCTCCAGGGGGATCCGGAAGTCGACGGCCCGGGCGAGTCCGAGTCCGCCGAGCGTGATCAGGTCGGCGTCGGTGAGCTTCCCGAGGTGGTCGCTCCGGTAGACGAGGCCGTGGCGGACCCGCTCGCCGTCGTAGGTGGGGTATCCGCCCAGGTCGCGGAGGTTCACCGCGCCCTGGAGGGGGATCTGGCGGAGGGGGCCGCCGGTCCTGGGGCGGGCGGCGGCCGGAGGGGCGACCGTCGCCAGGACGGCGGCGGCGCCGGCGGTGCTCAGCAGGGCGCGTCTCGACAGGGGCACGGCGGACTTCCTTTCCACCAAACATTAGTTAGGTGACGTCGAGGGGGAAGGTAGCAGCCCGAGGGGGCCTGACGGGAGGGTCGTGCCGACCGCTCCGTCCGGAGATCCCGCGCGTCGCGGCGCGCCGCCGCTCGACGGCGCCGGCCGGGAAGCGCACCCCCGCGGCGTCCGGCGGCGCCGGAGGGCACCGGAGCGGGCGCCCCGCCCGCGCCGTCAGCGACGGCGCGGGGGAGTCCACTCCAGCCGGGTCCTGACCCGGGCGTCGCGCACGAACTCCAGGGCGGCCAGCGCCGTCTCCCGGGGCGCGCCGTCCGGGTCGCCGTCCGCCAGGACCGCCGCCAGCGCGTCCACCGCCCGCGGATCCTGGCGGATCGCCAGGCCCCGGGCCGCCTCCGCCGCCGTCTCCGGATCGGGGTCGGCGAGCCGCTCCGCCAGCGCCTCCCGTACGAGCGGGATGTCGTCCGGCAGCTCGGCGAGGGCCAGCACCGCCCAGTCCCGCACCCGCGCGTCCCCGTCCCGGCTCAGGCCGAGCAGCACCCCGAGCGCCTCCAGGTGACCGGCGGGCACGAGCCCCGCGAGCGCGCCCGCCACCGCCCGCCGCACCTCGGGGTCCGGGTGGTCCGCCGCGCCGAGCAGCTCGGGCACCGCCGCCGGATCCGCGCACGCCCCGAGCGCCGTCACCACCGAGAGCACCGGCTCCCGGCCCGGACCCGCGGCCTCCGCCGCCAGCCGCCGCAGCACCGGCACCGCGCTCGCCGCGAACCCCGGCAGCGCGCCCAGGACCCGCGCGCCGAGGGCCTGCCGCAGCGGATCGCGGTAGGCGCACCAGCCCGCCGCCGCCACGAAGGTCTCCTCGTCGGCCCGCCCGGCGAGTTCGGCCTCCGCCGTCGTCCAGTCGTCCAGCTCCGGATCCCCGCAGCGCAGCGCCCGCGCGGCCAGCTCCTCGTGCGGGGCGCGCCGGCCGAGCGCCGCCTCCAGGAGGGTCGCGACGGCCGCGTGCCCGGTCTGCCGTTCGTCGCCGCGCCCGGGCCGGCCGTCCTCCCGCAGCAGCTCGACGACGACGGTGACGCCGCCGTCCTCCCGTACCCGGCGTACCACGGCCTCGTACGTCTCCCCGCTGTCGTGCCCGGCGACCAGGCCGCGCCGCAGCTCGGCCGCCACGTCCACGCCGATCCACCGCCGGGCCTCCCGCAGCGCGGGCGCGACGCCCCGCGCGCCGTGGTCGAGCAGCGCCCGTACGCAGGCGGTGGAGCCGCGCCGGGCGGCCGCCGCCAGCGGGGCCAGTCCGTCGGGGCCGGGGCGGTCGGGGTCGGCGCCGTGGTCGAGCAGCGTCCGTACGGTCTCCGCGTGGCCGAGGCGGACCGCCCAGGCGAGCGCGGTGAAGCCGAACTCCTCCTCCTGGTCGGGGTCGGCGCCCGCCGCGAGCAGCGCCCGCACCGTCCCCGCGTGGCCGCCGCAGGCCGCCCCGCAGAGCGGCAGGTCGCCGCCGTCCGGGCCGCCGGGCCGGCCGGGGTCGGCGCCGGCGGCGAGCAGCAGGCGCACGATCCCCGGCTCGTCGGCGACCGCCGCCCGGTAGAGGGCGGTCTCCCCGTCGTCGTCGGCGGCGCCGGGATCGGCCCCCGCCCGCAGTGCCCGGACGACCGCGTCCTCGTCCCCGGCGGCGATGGCCTCGAACAGCGTGCTCATGTACCGACCCTGACCCGCCGTCCGCACTCGGCGCAAATCCGTTCCGGCCGGGTCAGGGCTTGCGGGCCTCGACGAGGAAGCGGGTCGTGGTCGCCGTGAAGGGGCCTTCCCGGCCGATCCGTCCGTGCAGCTCGCGGAGCCGGTCGCGGTAGGCCTCCACCGTGAAGCCCGGCACCATCCAGATCACCTTCCGCAGGAACCAGACCACCGCGCCCACGTCCCGGAACTCGGTCCGCAGCGACTCCGCCCGCAGCTCCACCACCTCCAGGCCGGCCGCCTCGGCGTCCCGCCGCGCGTCCTCGGGGTGCCGGGCGCGCCGGACCTCCTCCGGCTGCGGCCCGAGGAAGTACTCGACCAGTTCGAAGACGCTGGCCGGGCCCACCTGCTGGGAGAGGTAGGTGCCGCCGGGCCGCAGCACCCGCGCGATCTCCGCCCACCACACCGTCACCGGGTGGCGGCTGACGACCAGGTCGAAGGCGGCGTCGCCGAAGGGCAGCGGCGGCTCGTCCTCGTCGTGGACGACGACCGCGCCCAGCGGGTGCAGCAGCCGGGTCGCCTTCGCCACGTTCGGCGGCCAGGACTCCGTCGCCGCCGTCAGCCGGGGCAGTCTCCCCGCCCCGGCGAGCACCTCCCCGCCGCCGGTCTGGATGTCCAGCGCGGCCGAGGCCCGGCCGAGCCGCTCGCCCAGCAGCCGCTGATAGCCCCACGAGGGGCGCTCCTCGGTGGCCCGTCCGTCGAGCCAGGAGAAGTCCCAGCCCTCCATCGGGGCCGCCTCGGCCTCCGCCACCAGTTCCTCGAAACTCCGCTTCATGCCCGCATTGTCCCGGTCGAAGGCGGGTGGGGCGGGGGATTTCCTCCCGGCGGGACGGTCACCCGGCGCAGTCGAGGACCGTCCCGCACAGCCGGCACCGGGCCCGCAGGCTCCGGCCGGCCGGGACGCGGAGCCGCTGGCGGCAGACCGGGCAGGGGAAGGCGACCCCGCTCGCCGGGGCGCCGCCGTCGAAGGCGTACGGGGCGCCGGGCGCGGCCCGGCCCAGGCGCCGCTCCCGGGCGTAGCGGCGGCGGTCGGCCCAGCCCGCCCCGGCCAGCGGCGGCAGCCTTCGCTCCCGCTCGGCCTCGGCCCGGCCCCGCCGCCAGGCCTCGTACGCGACCGCGCTGGTGAACCAGGGGGAGGGGTCCTCGCCGAAGAGTTCCGCCCGCTGCGCGAGCACCCAGCCGAACTCCTCCGGGGTGAGGTAGCCGAGCTTCTGGCTCTCCGCGCCGTCCTGCCGGAAGGCGTCGAGAAGCAGCCAGCCCGCGCCGAGGTAGGCGGTCACGACGTCGGTGAGGATCTCGTTCCGCCCGGTGTCGGGAAAGCCCAGGTCGAGGCGGTGGAGCAGGATGTGGGTGATCTCGTGGGCGAGGGCGGCGCCGATGTCCCGGGGGCGGTCCCGGAAGCGTTCGTTGAGCTCGACGAAGTACTCGGGCCCGGCGGCGGGTTCGACGGTGGCGGCGTGCTCCATCCGCCGGAACGACACCACCATCCGGGCCTCCGGGAGGCGCAGGTGGCGTACCAGGGCGCCGGCCACCCGGGTGGCGCCGAGGAGCGGGTCCTCGCCGGGGAAGAGGGCCACGTCGGCGGCGGTGACGCTGGCCGCGTACCGGTCGACGCCGGTGGGGCCGAGGCGCCGGTAGAGCGCGGTGAGCGAGGCCCGTACGGCCTCCCGGTGGGGGAAGCCGTGTTCCACCCCATGGGTGTCCTCGCCGACCCGGTCGGCCCCGCGGCGGTCCGTCATGCGCGCTCCACCCCCGCTCCCACTGTACGGTCCGACTCCGGGTTCTGGCCGAAAAGGCTTTCTTGTGGCGGCAGTTGAGGGCTGTCCATAATCCGGACATGCCTTGACGAGCGCATGTCATTACTGCGTCGTGCGTGACCCACCGTCAGGGCCGCACCCCCCATGCAGGAACCCCCCACACGAGAGAAGGCAGACCGTGCAGAACCGACTCGTCCGCACCCTGCAGAAACTCGCCGCAGCCGGCGCCGTCGCCCTGGCCGCCCTCAGCCTCCAGCCCGTCTCCTCCGCCACCGCGGCCCCCGCCCCCGTCGTCGGCGGCACCCGCGCCGCCCAGGGCGAGTTCCCCTGGATGGTCAGGCTCTCCATGGGCTGCGGAGGCTCCCTGATCAGCCCGCAGGTCGTCCTCACCGCGGCCCACTGCGTCAGCGGCTCCGGCAACAACACCTCCATCACCGCCACCGCCGGCGTCGTGGACCTCCAGTCGTCCAGCGCCATCAAGGTCCGCTCCACCAAGGTCCTCCAGGCCCCCGGCTACAACGGCAAGGGCAAGGACTGGGCCCTCATCAAGCTCGCCAGCCCCATCACCTCGCTGCCCAACCTCAAGATCGCCGAGACCACCGCCTACAACAGCGGCACCTTCACCGTGGCCGGCTGGGGCGCGGCCCGCGAGGGCGGAGCGCAGCAGCGCTACCTCCTCAAGGCCAACGTGCCCTTCGTCTCGGACGCCTCGTGCCAGGCCTCCTACGGCAGCGACCTCGTCCCGTCCGAGGAGATCTGTGCCGGCTACAGCCAGGGCGGGGTCGACACCTGCCAGGGCGACTCCGGCGGCCCGATGTTCCGCAAGGACAACGCCGGCGCCTGGATCCAGGTCGGCATCGTGAGCTGGGGCGAGGGCTGCGCGCGGGCCGGCTACCCCGGCGTGTACACGGAGGTCTCGACCTTCGCCGCCGCGATCAAGTCGGCCGCGGCCACGCTGTAACCCCACCGGACGGGGGCCCCCGGGCGGGGCCCCCCCCCCCGGGCCCCCCCCCCCCCGGGACCGGGTACCGGGGACCGGCGACCGCCCACCCCGGGCCGGGAA
>NZ_JBHTST010000128.1:0-25679 GCF_042794995.1 Streptomyces sp. NPDC056503 | reverse complement strand
GGGGGCCCCGGGCACCTTACGCCTGCCCCGCGCCCGACCCGGGCCGGTCCCGGGCTGGTCGGGGCCTGTCGGCCCGGGCCTGGAGGGGTAGGGGGCACCCGCCCTCCGGGGGGTGCCCCTTCGACCGTGCTCCGAGCCGCGGGCTAGCGCAGCGCGTCCGCCACCTCCCGGGCCGCGTCGACGACCCGGGGGCCGACGCGCTCCGGCACGGCGTCCGCCAGCATGACGACGCCGACGCTGCCCTCCACGCCGGTCACTCCGACGAGCGGGGCCGCCGCGCCGCTCGCGCCCGCTTCCAGTTCGCCGTGGGTGAGGGTGAAGCCGGGTTCTATGAGGGTGCCCTGGCGGGCGGCGAGGATGGCGCGGCCGGCCGCGCCGCGGTCCAGCGGGTGGCGGAAGCCGGCCCGGTAGGCGACGTGGTAGTCGGTCCAGGTGGGCTCGACGACGGCGACGGCAAGCGCCTCCGCCCCGTCGACGAGCGTCAGGTGCGCGGTCGCGCCGATGTCCTCGGCGAGCGAGCGCAGGGCGGGCAGGGCCGCCTCCCGCACCAGCGGATGGACCTGCCGGCCGAGGCGCAGCACGCCGAGGCCGACGCGGGCCCGGCCGCCGAGGTCGCGGCGGACGAGGGCGTGCTGCTCCAGGGTGGCGAGCAGACGGTAGACCACGGTCCGGTTGACGCCGAGTTTGTTGGACAACTCGGTGACGGTCAGGCCGTGGTCGGTGTCGGCGAGCAGTTTGAGGACTCTGAGTCCCCGGTCGAGCGTCTGGGAGGTCTCCGCGGTCACGACGCCCTCTCCTTCGGAAAGTGAGTGGCGGCGGCTCCCACGGGGGTCGCGGCGCCGGTCCCGTCGGCGACGCACGTCAGAGGCCGCCGGCAGGAAGGGGTACACCGGCTGCGCTCCGCGGCGGCGCTGCCACGGGGCGGTTGCTTTGTGCCGGGACAGTAGCGACCCGCTCCGCTCAGCGGAAGACCTCGTCCAGAATCCGGGCGCGGGCGACCGGATGCGGACGGTTCAGGACCTTCGTCGGCCCTCCTCGGGACTTTGGCTGACAAGAACGGCTATGTCGTGCCCGTAGCGTGGAGGGTGCCGGACGGCCGTCCGTGGGGGCCGGCCCCGGTGCCGTACCGCTTCGCGCGGGACGGCGGAGAGGCCCGTACGACCGTCGTCGTACGGGCCTCTCCCCTGCCGGGAACCCGGGGTCACCGCATCCGGGTCACCGCATCCGGGTCGCCCACTCCTGGACCTTCTTGATCCGCTCGCGGATCTGGCCGGCCGTGGCCTCCGCGCTCGGCGGACCGCCGCAGACCCGGCGCAGCTCGGTGTGGATCACGCCGTGCGGCTTGCCGCTCTGGTGGACGTACGCGCCGACCATGGTGTTGAGCTGCTTCCGCAGTTCGAGCAGCTCCTTGTGGGAAACGACGGGCCGCCGCTCGGCGGGGAGTTCGAGGAGGTCGGCCTCGGTGTCCGGCTTCCTGCGGCTGTGCGCGATCTGCCGGGCCTGCCGCTTCTGGAGGAGGAGCTGCACCTGGTCGGGTTCGAGGAGGCCGGGGATGCCGAGGTAGTCCTGCTCCTCCTCGCTGCCGGGGTGGGCCTGCATGCCGAACTCGGCGGCGTTGTAGAGCACGCGGTCGAAGACGGCGTCGGACTCCAGCGCCTCGAAGGGCAGCATGTCCTGCTCGCCGGTGTCCTCGTCCTGCTGCTTCTCCGCCTCGGCGAGCTCCTTCTCGGACTCGGCGTACGGGTCCTCCTCGCCCTCCTTCTTCGGCTTGTCGAGCACGTGGTCGCGCTCGACCTCCATCTCGCTGGCGAAGCCGAGGAGGCTGGGGATGGTGGGAAGGAACACGGAGGCCGTCTCGCCGCGCCTGCGCGATCGCACGAAGCGGCCGACGGCCTGCGCGAAGAACAGCGGGGTCGAGATCGTCGTCGCGTACACGCCCACGGCGAGGCGGGGCACGTCGACGCCCTCGGACACCATGCGGACCGCGACCATCCAGCGGTCGGTGGACTCGCTGAACTCGTCGATGCGGTCCGAGGAGGCGGTCTCGTCCGAGAGGACGAGGGTCGCCTTGGTGCCGGTGATCTCGCGGATCAGCTTGGCGTACGAGCGGGCCGAGTCCTGGTCGGAGGCGATGACGAGACCGCCGGCGTCCGGAATGGACTTCCGCACCTCGGTGAGGCGCTGGTCGGCGGCGCGCAGCACGTTCGGCATCCAGTCGCCGCGCGGGTCGAGCGCGGTGCGCCAGGCCTGCGAGACGGCGTCCTTGGTCATCGGCTCGCCGAGCCGGGCGGCGATCTCGTCGCCGGCCTTGGTGCGCCAGCGCATGTTGCCGCTGTAGGAGAGGAAGATGACCGGCCGGACGACACCGTCGCCGAGGGCGTTCCCGTATCCGTAGGTGTAGTCGGCGGAGGAGCGCCGGATGCCGTCGTTCCCCTCCTCGTACGTCACGAAGGGGATCGGGTTGGTGTCGGAGCGGAAGGGCGTGCCGGTGAGGGCGAGCCGGCGGGCGGCCGGATCGAAGGCCTCCAGGCAGGCCTCGCCCCAGGACTTCGAGTCACCGGCGTGGTGGATCTCGTCGAGGATGACGAGGGTCTTGCGCTGCTCGCAGCGGTTGCGGTGGAGCATGGGCCGTACGCCGACGCCGGCGTAGGTGAGGGCGACGCCGTCGTACTCCTTGCTGAGCGGCCCGGCGCTGTACTCCGGGTCCAGCTTGATCCCTATCCGCGCCGCGGCCGCCGCCCACTGCTTCTTCAGGTGCTCGGTGGGGGCGACGACCGTGATCTGCTGCACGACGTGGTGGTGCAGCAGCCAGGACGCGAGGGTCAGGGCGAAGGTGGTCTTGCCGGCGCCGGGCGTGGCGACCGCGAGGAAGTCACGGGGCTGTTCCTGGAGGTACTTCTCCATCGCGCCCTGCTGCCAGGCTCGCAGCTTGTTGGCGGTGCCCCAGGGAGCACGGCCGGGGAAGGCGGGAGAGAGGTGATGAGAGGAGGTGGCGGTGGTGGTAGTCACGATCTCCGGTCACGGTTCGACGCTCGTCCAGACGCTCGTCCAGATATGACAACCGGGCCACCTTACCGGCGGGGCGGCGTGAACCTCGATCGGAACGGCGCGGGGACTCGCCCTTTGCGACCCACCTCACGCCGGTGTCACGCGCCGTGTCCGGTTCCGTCGGTGTCACGCGCCGCGCCCGGCCCCGCCGGTCAGCGTGTGCCGCGCCCGGTCCCGCCGGTCAGCGCACGCCGCGCCCGGTCCGCCGGTGTCACGCGCCGTACCCGGTCCCGCCGGTCAGCGCGCGAACCTCGGGAGCTGCGCGGCGATCTTGGGGACGTCGAGCGCCCCCTGGCAGACGTCGAAGACGAACGCCTCGGCCTCGTCCACGTCGAAGTCCGCGTCGAGCGGGTGCCCGTTCAGGTGGAGGAAAACCCAGGTCGCGTACCAGGCGATGCGCTTGTTGCCGTCCACGAGGCCGTGGTTGCGGGCCAGCGATTCCATGAGCGCGGCGGCCTTCTGCCACACGTCGGGGTAGGCGTCCTGGCCGAACACGCTGGACTGCGGGCGCGCCAGGGCCGAGTCGAGCAGGCCGTAGTCCCGCACCTCGTCCGCCCCGAGCCTGGCCGCGAGGTCCAGCAGCTGGGGGAGGGTGAGGTAGTACGTCACGCGAGCCTCCGGTTCAGCTCCCCGCTGGCCTTCAGCACGTGCTCGGCCGCCTCGTCGAAGAGGCGTGCGTGCTCGTGCACGGCCCGGATCACGGCGTCGTGGGCGAAGGACTGCATGCTGCGGCCCTCCGCCTCCGCCCGCTGGCGGAGCGCGTCGAGCTCTTCATCGGTGAACCTGACATTGAGACCGGCCATACCTCACGGTACCGCGCGGTACCACCCGGTGTCATCGGGCTTTCGGCGCCTCCCGCAGCCGCGTCGCCACCCACGCCCCCGCCGCCGCCACGCCCGCCATCGGCAGGAAGACGACCGCGAAGGCGCCCGGATGGGAGGCCTCGGAAGCGGTGGAGGCCACCGCGTGGCCGACCGCGCCGCCGCCGAGGGCGGCGAAGGCCGCGCCGCCCGCCGCGAGCAGCAGGACGTTGGAGAGGCCGTCGGAGATCTGGAGGGCGGCGGAGTTCGCCCCGGCCTCCGCCGGCGGGGAGAGCTTCATCAGCAGCACGCTCGTCGAGGCGATCACCACGCCCATGCCGAGACAGCCGAAGGCCCAGGCGGCCGCGACCACCCACACCGGAACCCCCGGCAGCAGCACGCTCGGCGCGGCGGCGATGGCAAGGGCGACCAGCAGCATCCCGGACACCACCAGCCGCTCCCGGTACGGCTCCGTCCACGGCCGCGACTGGATCCAGGAGCCGAGCGCCCAGGTCAGGCCGCCGAGGGCCAGCGAGAGCCCGGCGAGGGTCGGGCTGAGCCCGCGCTGGGTGACGAGCATCAGCGGCACGAACGACTCCGCCGCGACGAAGGACCCGGCGGCCACCCCGCGCAGCAGCACCACGGCCGGCAGTCCACGCGCCGCCCGCACCGTGCCGCGCGGCAGCAGCCCCCGCACGGCCGGCACGAGCAGCACCACGCCCGCGGCGGCGGGCAGCAGCGACAGCCAGCGCAGCTCCTGCCCCGCGTACTGGAGCAGCCCCGCGCCCGCCGAGATCGCCAGCGCCAGCAGGATCCGCCGCCGGTCCCAGGGCGCCACGGGCGCCGACGGGTCGGCGGGCCCGGAGGCGGTCCGCCGGATCGCCGGCAGCGCGAGCGCCAGCGGCAGCACGACGAGCACGGGGATCCCGACGAAGACCCACCGCCACCCCAGGTGCTCGGTGATCGTCCCGGAGGCGAGCGGACCCACCACCGACGGCACCACCCAGCTCGCGGCGAAGGCCGCCATGATCGCGGGCCGCAGGTGCTCCGCGTACGCCCGGCTGACCACCACGTACAGCGCGACGATCACCAGCCCGCCGCCCAGCCCCTGCACGGCCCGCCCGAGGACGAACACCCACATCGCGCCCGCCGTCCCCGACAGCAGCAGCCCCGCCGCGAAGGAGCTGATCCCCGCCGTCAGCGGCACCAGCGGCCCGTTCCGGTCGGACCACTGCCCCGCCACGACCATCCCGAAGAGACTGGTCGTGAAGTACGCGGAGAACGCGAAGGCGTACACGGATATGCCGTCCAGCTCCCGCGCGGCGACCGGCATGGCGGTACCGACGGCGGTCGCCTCGAAGGCGATGAGCAGGACGACGGAGACGATGCCGATGCTGAGCGCGCGGTGGGCCGCGTCCAGGACGGAGCCTCGGGGTACGTCGACGGCGGCTACGGGCCCGGCGTCGGTGCCGGCCTCACGGGGTTCAAGGGCGCTCATCCCCTCAGGGTAAGGGCCGTATCCCCAGGTGACCCCTGTCGCGGGTCGGATGCGCCCTTCCCCCTTTGGTCCTACGCCCCCGCCTCGGACCTCGGCTTGAAAACGGGCTTCTCGGTCAGCCCCGCGTCGTTCTCACAGCCGAGCTTCCGGACCACCGCGAGGGTCACGGAGTGCAGGACGGTGAGGGTCGCCTCACGGACCGGAACGGTGTCGGGGAGCTTGGACTTGTTGTAGGTGAGCGTCCCCTTGATGCGGGCGGGGCGCTTGTCCGACCCCTGTAGCTGAAGGCTGGCGCATCTGACGAAGAGATAGGCCTTATCCGGCCCGGACAGCGCTTCCACCCCCATGCCGTACGGATGAAGATTCGCCGCGTGCTGGCCCCCGGGGAGGTGGATGTCTCTGTAGTAGCGGAAGTCGATGGTGACCTCGTCCGAGCTCTCGGAAGGACTCGCACGACATAGGGAGCGCCTCTGCGTCCACCCCCCGGACTTGGGGTAATCCGCAGCCAGCTCGTCCGTGCTCCGCTTCAGTCCACCCGTCGGGGCATCGTCGAATCTCCTCGTGCTCAACACTGTCTCCAGGGCGCGGGCAGCGGCCGGCGACAGCGTGTCATCACACTGCTGCTCGGCCGTGACACGCTCCGGCTCCGGTTCCTCCTCCCCGCCACACGCGGTGGCGAGGAGACACACGCCCAGCCCGAAGACGACACCCTTCAGCACCCACCCCACGGCGGTCCTCCCTACTTACTCGGGCTTCGGCTTGAAAACGGGCTTCTCGGTCAACCCGGCGTCGTTCTCACAACCGAGCTTCCGAACCACCGCGAGGGTCACGGAGTGCAGGACGGTGAGGGTGGCCTCACGGACGGGGACGGTGTCGGGAAGCTTGGACCAGTTGTAGGTGAGCGTCCCCTTGATGCGAGCGTTGCGACTGTCGGACCCCTTGAGCCGAGGGCTGACACACCTGACGAAGAGATACGCCCTCTCCGGCCCGGCATGCGCCTCCACGCCCATGTCATACGGATGGATCCCCGCGTAGCGGCCGTCTCCCAGCAGGTCGTCGTCCCGGTAGAGCCGGAAACCGATGGCGACCTCGTGCACGCCCGGGCGACTGGCGCGGCACAGGGAATGCGACGGCGGCCTCCGTTCGGCCTTCGCGTAGTCCTCGGCCAGTCCGTCCACACTCCGCTCCAGCCCACCTCTCGGATCGTGCGAGAACTTCTCCGTCCCCAGCACAACCTCCAAGGCGCGGGCCGCCTCCGGCGACAGCGTGTCATCACACTGCTCCGCAGCCGTGACACGCTCCGGCTCCGGTTCCTCGTCCCCACCGCACGCGGTGGCGAGGAGGCACACGGCCAACCCGAAGACGGCACCCTTCAGTGCCCTCCTTGCGGAAGTACCCGGCAGCCTCACATGATCACCCCGTCTCCGGTCCATTGCCGATCTGTCCGACGAGCGAGTTGCCCTTGGCGTAGCCGATGTCCACAGCCTCGATGAGGTCCTGTCTGAGGCCGCCGCTCACCTGGGGCCCGTGCTCCCTGGCGAAGTTCTCCATCGGAGATTCGGCGCTGTGCCGGCCGGCCCCGTAGACCTCCTTCCGGTCCTCGCCGACCTTGTCCTCCGTGGCGTCCTTGTACTCCTCGACGGACTTCTCGGACCAGTCCCCGACGACCACCCCCGCCAGCGTCTCCATGGCGCCGGAGGCCGTGTCGACGGCTAGCGGGACAAGGATGGCTGCGGCACCCGCCGTCGCGGCGACGGGCGGCACGAAGGCGACGCCCGCCGCGATGGCGGTCGCCGCCCCCAGCTCCACCCACGCGCCCTTCTCCTCCTGCGCCTTCTCGTAGTCCTCGATGGCCTTCTCGCCCTCGGCCTCGATCTGCTTCCCACGGGACTCGTCCAGCACCCCCTGAAGATGGGCCCCGGTGCGCGCGACCTCCCGGGCTCCTGCCTCGTCGATCCTCCCGTCGGCGCCGATCTGGGCCTCCAGCATGCTCACGGTGTAGAGCCGGTCCGCCGTGGACATCGACGCGTACGCGTCGGGATGCTGCCCCAGGACGCTCAGGAATTCGACAGCCCCTGACACGCCGAACTTCGGATGGAGCGAATCGATATCGGCGGCGTCCTTCAGGGACTTGCCTTCGACGTCCGGTGCGTAGGCGGATTCCACGTTGTTGTCGCTCAGAGCCCAGCTGAGATCGTCGATGTATCCGGCGCCCATGTTGCCCAGGCTGTCGGCCAGGGCCGAATGGTGCTCCTTGACGAACTTGGCGTCGCCGCCGTACTTCTCCACGACATCCTTCATGATCTCGGCCGTCGTCTCGTCCCTGTGGAGCCCAGGACGCGGATCGTCCCAGGCATGACCGAGCGTCGCCGCCTCCAGCGCGTGCCCCAGCGCGTCCGGCATGTAGTCCTTGGCCTTCGAGGCATCGTCACCCGTGACGTGGTCCGTGAAGGACGCGTACTTCTCGTCGGTGAAGAGGGCGAGGTATTTGTCGAAGGCGTTGCCGTCCTTGTCCTTCCCCAGGTCCAGCGTCCCGCCCACGCTCCCGTCCCGTTCGTAGGACGTCGGTTTGGCCGAGAAGAACTCCTTCGCCGCGTCCGGGCTGTGCCCCAGCGCCTCCAGGATCGGGATCACCGGGTCGTAGCCGTGGCCGTTGGTGCCGGAGGGGTTGTACGTGCCCTGGGGGCGGGGGCCCAGCAGGGTGCGGTCGGGCTTGAAGAGGTCCGGTTCCTTGGCGTGGAGCTGGGTGACGTGCTCGGCGATCGGGACGAGGAACTTCGGGTGGTAGTCGCCGTAGCGCAGGATGCCGCCGAGGAGCTGGTAGCCGTAGGGGCCGGTGCCGTCGGGGCGGGAGGGGAGCGGGACGCGTTCGGTGCCGAGCTTCCGCATCTCCGCGGACCACTCCTTGGCCCACCCGTCGTCGCCGCGCGTGGCGTTCGCGAGGTTGAGGCCGAGGTTCTTCTGGAGGGCCCGGACGTCCGCCAGGCGCTCCTCGTCCCGCTTCTCCGAGCCCTGCCCGCCGGTGTCGGCCGCAAGTTCGCCGAAGAACTCCAGCGCGCCCTTGGTGCCGAGCCGGTCGTAGAAGGCGCGGGAGAACTCTCCGGCCTTCTGGTTGTCGGCGAGGAGTTCGTTGAGCCGTTCCAGCTCCGCGTGCGTGAGGTTCCGGCCCTTCCGGGCCAGTTCGACGGCCCGGTCGGCCTCCTCCGCGTCGAGGCTCGCGTACTTCGGGGCGCTGAAGTCGTGCGCGTCGCCGGTGATGTTGGCGCGCAGCGCGTTCGCGCAGGACACGTCGGCGTCGTCGCAGCGTTCGACGACGGCGGCGATGCGCGCCTTCAGGGCCTTGATCTGGGCCTGTTCCTTGCGGAGGACCAGGGCGAAGTCCGGGTCGCGGCGGGCGGCGGCGTCCTCCCCGACCGGGTCGCGGGCCACGACGGTGCCGTCGGGCCTCACCAGGAGCCCCTGGGTCGGCGCGTCGGTCTCGACGAGCTTCGTCAGCTCGTCCTTGGCCTTCTTGAAGGTCCGGTACCCGTCCTCAAGGACCTTGTGGATGCCGTCCGCCGCTTTCGCCGCGTCCGCGAACTCCTTGGCGGTCTTGTCGATGAACGGCTTCGTCACCTCGGCGTTCAGGCCCCGCCAGTCCTCCGCCCTGGTCTGATCGACCATCGTCCGGCGGGCGTCCTCGGCGAGTTCGTCCAGCTTGCGCTTCATCTCGGACCAGCGGTCCGCCGCGTCCTTCATGCGGCCGAGCGGAGCCCGGTTCACGTCGTCGAAAGTCAGCACGGTCCGTCCGCTCCCCGCCTACTTGAAGTACTCGTCGATCTTGGACACGGTCAGGGAGGTGCCGATCTCCGCGTCGTCCTTCGCGTGGGAGGCCACGCTGTAGTCGAGGTGGTTGGAAATGTGCGCGACCGCGTGCAGCAGGGTGCGGAGCTGGAAGCCCCAGGTCTCCTGGACGGTGGCCAGGGCCGCTCCCGTACGGAAGTGGTGGGCGGAGAGCGCGGTCACCGCCTCGTGGCTGTCCATGCGCGCGTGGTTCCCGTCCTTCGCGAGCCGGCCGTGCAGCGCGTAGGCGGCGTGGCCGATCGCGCCGAGGTGGTCCTCCCGCACGGCGAGGTCGGCGCTCGGACCCCCGTTCCCCGGATCGGTCGGCGCCTGGTTCAGCCGCATGCCGGCGCGGCCCGAAGCGGCGCTCTTCGCCGCGGCCCACTCGTCCTCGAACGACACGTTTCCCCCCAGGAACACCACGAGGCCGCCACTCGGCGCCTCCGTCACGACCGAGAGGCCGGACTTTACGCCCGCACACGGCCCTGCACAGACGTACGCGTCGAGAACGCGCCACGCACGGCCACCACCACTACCCCTCCCGAGCAGCGGGCGAACCGATCCTGCCCACGCGTTCACGTTCGCTATCGGCCACGCAGGCCCTCGGCCAGTCCGTCAGGTGCCCCCGTCCGCGCCTCCCGTGAACGGCGTGTGGCGGCCGTATTGCAGTCCCGTGGCACACCCCGCCATCCCCTTGAGCCCCTTCCGCCCGGCCCGTAGATTCCTTCGTGTCGCCACACCGACACGACCGTGTGCCCGAGTGGTTCAGGGGCTCGTCTGCAAAGCGAGTGACGCGGGTTCGAATCCCGCCACGGTCTCCACTTCTCCCTCTCCACGCACGGCCTTCACAGGCCCGCGGGGATGTGCCACAGTCCGCCGCATGAACGAGCAGGGCAGACGCAGACTGGGCATCCTCGTGGGTGTCGGCCTGGCCGGGGGGCTGCTTCCCGGGATCACCATGGGGGCGGAGCCGGTCGACGCGCTCCTCTCGCTGATGGTCACGACGTTGGTGATGGTCGTCCTCACCCAGCTGGTGTTCATCGGGCCCTCGGGGCGGGTGCCGGCCCGGATGCTCGTCGTGTTCGGAGGGCTGGGGTTCCTGCAGGACGCGCTGATCTGGTGGCTGCTGTCCTGGCTGGCGCCGAAGATCTCGGCGATGCACGTCGAGGGCTGGGGGACGATCCTGTCGGCCGCGCTCCTCACGCGGGCGGCCGTGGTCGTCGCCTCCCAGCTGACCTCGCGGGTGGAGATCGCGGAGGACTGACGGCGGGCCCGCCGCGCCGCCTCGGTAGGCTCGTCCCGCCCCCGTCGTCACGGGAGGCGGGACGGACAGCGGGAACAGCGGGGGGACGCACAGGTGGAGACGGCACGCGCGCAGGAGGCCGCCGTTCCCGGGGCGTCCGGGCGCATCGGTCCGTACCGGCTGATCACCCGGCTCGATCCGCCGCGTTCCCCCGCCCTCCCCTGCCGGCGGTTCGTCGCGCGCGGGGGCGACGGGGAGACGGTGCTGCTGAGCGTGGTGCCGGCCGGGGGCGATCCCGCCGCGTTCGCCGCCGAGGCCGAGGAGGCGCGACGGCTGCCCGCGCCCTGGTTCGAGCCGGTGGGGCACGTGTCCGGGGCCGGGGAGCGGCAGGGCTGGTACGCCTCGCCGTTCCGGCCCGCGCTGCCGCTGCCCGTGGCGCTCGCCGTGCACGGCGGGCCGCTGCCCGAGGCGACCGTGCGGGCGATCGGCTCGGCGCTGGCCGAGGGGCTCGCCGCCGCGCACGCGCAGGGGCTCACCCACGCCGGGATCTCCCCCGCCGCCGTCCTGCTGACCGCCGACGGTCCCCGTCTCACCTGTCACGGCGCCGTCCGGGCCGCCGGGCCCGAGGGCGTTCCGCGGACCGGGCTTCCCGGGCTCGACCCGGGTGCGCTCGCCCCCGAGCAGGCCGCCGGCGGGCGGCCCCGGCCGCCGGGTGACGTCTTCGCGCTCGGCGCGGTCCTCGCGTACGCCGCCACCGGCCACACCGTCCCGGAGGGCGCCGAACTCCCGCCCGCCCTGCGCCCGGTGATCCTCTCCTGCCTCACCCGCGACCCCGCGGACCGCCCCACCGCCGCCGCCCTGCTCCCCGCGCTGGCGCCGCCGAACCCGCACGGGACCGTCCTGAACTCCGCCGCCTCCCTGCTCGTGCCCGGCTGGCTGCCCGGCCGGGTGGTGGCCGCCCTCGCCCGCCAGTCCGCCGAACTCCTCGCCGCGGAGACGCCGGTGGAGACGCCGGTGGAGGCACCGGTGGGGACACCGGTGGGGATACCGGCGAAGGCATCGGTGAAGGCGCTGGTGGAGGCACCGGTGGAGGCACCCGGGGCGGAAGTCGCCGACGCCCGCCGGTTCGCCGCCCTTCCGACCTCGCCCGCCGCCCACCCGCACGACCCCCGACGGACCTGAAGCCCATGCTGTCGCCCCTCGCCCACGACGATCCCGCCGCGATCGGTACGTACCGGCTGCTCGCCCGCCTCGGTTCCGGCGGCATGGGCACGGTCTACCTCGGCCGCTCCCCCGGCGGCCGGATCGTCGCGCTGAAGACGCTGCACGCGCGGCTCGCCGCCGACCCGGTGTTCCGGGGGCGGTTCCGGCTGGAGACGGACGCGGCGCGGATCATCGGCGGGCGGCACGGCGCGGCCGTCGTCGACGCCGATCCGCTGGCCGAGACGCCCTGGCTGGCGACCGAGTACGTGCTCGGGCCGCCGCTCGACCGGGCGGTGCGGCTCGGCGGGCCGCTGCCCGAGCCGACCGTCCGGGCGCTGGGCGCCGCGCTCGCCGGGGCGCTCGGGCGGCTGCACGCCTCGGACGTGGTGCACCGGGACCTGAAGCCCTCGAACGTCCTGGTCACCGCGTACGGCCCGAAGATCATCGACTTCGGCATCGCCCGCGCGGCCGGCGACGACCGGATGACCCGCACCGGGGCGGCGGCCGGCACCCCCGCGTACATGTCGCCGGAGCAGGCGGGCGGCCTCGAACACACCCCGGCCGGCGACGTGTTCGCCCTCGCCGGGGTGCTGCTCTTCGCCGCCACCGGCCACGGACCCTTCGGCACCGGCGCCCCCGCCGACCTGCTGTACCGGGTCCGCTACGCCGAGCCCGACCTGACCGGCCTCCCGCCCGCGCTGCTGCCGCTGCTCTCCGCCTGCCTGGCGAAGGATCCGGCGGCCCGCCCCACCACGGCCGCGCTCACCAGCCGGCTCCACGACGGGCGGGGCGAGTTCGCGGACCACCTGCCGCCCGTCGTGCTCGCCGACATCGCCCGCCGCGCCACCGACGTGTGGCTGTCGCACCCCGAGCGCCTTCCGGCGCCCGAGGAGGACCCGTACGCGCGGACCGAGGTCTCCGGGCGGACCCGCCCCGCTCCCTCCCGGCGCCGTTTCCTCGCGCTCGGCGGCGGCCTCGCCGGGCTGGCCGCCGCGGGCGCGGGCGCCGCGTTCTGGGCGACCCGGGACACGGCGCGGCCCACCGGCGCCCAGCTGCCGAAGGCGCCGCTGCTCGGCGACGCGCCGGACTCGCTCTGGAACACGCGCATGGCACTCCCCAAGGAGACGGCGGAGCGCGGTTTCCCGCTGGTCGCGGGCGACCGGATCGTGGTCCTCGCCGGGCTCGGCGTCGCCTTCACCGACGTCGGCTCGGGCGAGACGACGGGCGTCTGCACGGTCGACACGGTCTGGCGGGCGCTCGCCACCGACGGGCGCGAGGTGTACGCCGTCCCCCGGAAGCCGGAGGCCGACCACCACGAGCTGGCCGTCCACACCCTCGACGCCGACCGGTACGCCCTCCGGCAGCCCGGCGTCCGGGTCCGGGGCCTCAACGCCAACATGGCCACGACCCAGCTCGCCTGCGCCGCCGACGGGATCGTGTACCTCGCGGGCGCCACCGGCACCCGTGCCGACTTCGGCGAGGCGGCGATCGCGGCCGTCGACGTCCGCACGGGCCGCGAGCTGTGGCGCACCCGGCCGGCCGACCCGGGGAAGGACACGCCGCCGTTCATCGGCGCCGCGCTCCGCGGCGACCGGCTCGTCGCCTTCGAACGTCCGGCCGACACGCAGGACTTCGCCCCGCCGCTGCTCGTCGTCCGCGACACCCGCACCGGCGCCGTCCGGTGGAAGCGGACCGTCGGCCGGGCGTCCGAGCAGCCCTGCCTGGACGACACCCACGTCTACGTCGGCGGCCCCGACCTCGTCGCGTACCGGCTGGCCGACGGGAAGGAGGCGTGGCGGCTGCGGGGCCCCGAGGGCGACGAGTACTGCGCTCCCGCGCTCCGCGACGGGACCCTCTACGCCGTGTCGGAGACCGGCGCGCACGCCGTCGCGGCCGGCTCGGGGAAGAAGCTGTGGTCGGAGCGGGCCCCGCAGGACAACGCGCCGGAGTACCCCTCCGGGCAGTACCTCGCCGTGGGCCCCGGGCATCTCTTCTACCGCACCCGCCTCGGTCTCGCCGCGGTGGACCTGAAGACCCGGCGCCGGTCCTGGGTCTACCAGACGGAGGCCGACCACCTCGTCGAACTCCCCGGGCGGCAGCGGATGTTCGGCATCGGATCCGATGCCCTCGTCGCGCTCCCGCTGAACCGGACCACCTGAACCCGACGCCCACGCCACCCCCGGCTCCCCGACAGGACGTGACCGACCAGTGAACCCCCTCGGCTTCGGCGACCCCCTCCGGCTCGGGCCGTACCGACTCGTCGGCGTGCTGGGCGAGGGCGGCATGGGCAAGGTGTACCTGGCGGCCGGGCGGGACGGCCGGCCCGCCGCCGTCAAGGTGCTGCGCCCCGAACTCGCCCACGACCAGGACCTCGCCCGGCGGTTCGTCCGTGAGGCGCACACCGCGCGGGCCGTCCAGAGCCGGGGCGTGGCGCGGGTCCTGGGCGCGGAGGTGGAGGGCGGACGGCCGTGGATCGCCACGGAGTTCCTGTCCGGGCCCACCCTCGAAGAGGCCGTCGCCCGGTACGGCCCCCTCGACGAGCCGGCGGTACGGCTCCTGGCGGCGGCGCTCGGCGAGACGCTCCGGGACGTCCACGCGGCCGGGCTGGTCCACCGGGACGTCAAGCCGGCCAACATCGTGCTCACCGCCGACGGGCCGCGGCTGATCGACTTCGGCATCGCCCGCCCCGAGCACGGCCTCACCCTCACCACCACCGGCCAGATCCCGGTCACTCCGGGCTACGGCGCGCCCGAGCAGGCCCTCGGGCGGCGGGTGACGGGCGCCGCCGACGTGTTCTCGCTGGGGGCCGTGCTCGTGTACGCGGCCACCGGCCGGCGCGCCTACGACGGGCCGCACGTGGCGGCCGTGCAGTACGCGGTCGTCCACGGACAGCCGGAGCTCGGCGGGCTGTCGCCGGTGCTGCACCCTCTCGTCGCGCCCTGCTTCCGGCCCGATCCGGCGCAGCGCCCGACGCCGGAGCAGATCGCCCGCGCCTTCGCCCCGGAGGGCTCCGGGGGCCGGAAGGCGCGGGAGGTGTGGCGCCGGGGGCCGCTGCACGAGGAGGCGAAGGGCCGGGAGGCGGAGATCCGGCGGCTCACCGCGGCCACCGTGGTGCCCGTCCAGGACGGGTCGGGGCCGGGCGCGCCGACCCGGCGGCGGTTCCTCGCCGCCTGGGGCGCGGGCGGGGCTCTGCTGCTGGCCGGGGGCGGTGGGACGGCCTGGTGGCTGGCCGGCCGGAAGGGGGCGGAGCCGCCGGCGGCGGGCGACGCGCCGGACGCGGCGCTCGTGGCGGGCACGAGTGCCGGGATCCTGCCGAAGCCGCTGTGGGGTCCGGTGGAGGCCGCCGCGTCGGGTCCGCTGCCGACGCCGGTGGTCCTGCGCGACGTGGTGGTCTTCGCGGCCCGGGACGGTGGGCTGACCGCGCTGCGGGTGGTCGACGGCACGGCCAAGTGGACGCACCCGGGACTCGCCGCGCGGGCGGGTCAACTGGCGGTGAACGAGGATGAGTTCGCGTGCGCCGACGCCTCGGGGCGGCTCTCCGTGCGGAACGCTTCCACCGGCGTGGAGACGTGGGCGGTGGAGGACGCGGAGGCCGCCCTGCTGCTCGCCGCCGCCCCCGAGGGCGTCTACTTCCTCACCTCGGGGGGCGGGCTGAGGGCGGTGGACACGGCCGGGCGCCGGATCCGCTGGACGGTGGAGTCGGCCGAGGACCCGGCGGGCGCGACCGTGCCGCTCGCCGCCGTCGGGCCCGGCCGGCTGGTCCTCTCCGGCACGAACGGCGACCTCACCGTCCTGGACACGGCGGACGGCCGGGTGGCCTGGAGCGTGCGGGGCAAGGCGTCCAGGGCGCTCCGGCCGGCGATCGAGGGCGACACCGTCTACGTCGGCGGCGAGGCGCTCACCGCGCTCGCCCTCGCGGACGGCGAGCGCCGCTGGGCGGAGAAGGGGTACGGCGACTGGGGGCCGCCGGCGCTCGATCCGGACGGCCTGACGGTGACCAGCGGCGGGCTGGCGTACCGGTACCTGAAGGACGGTTCGCGGACCGACCTGTGGATCGTCTCCCTGGTCAGCCCCTACTCGTCGTTCCAGCAGCCGGTGGCGCAGGGCGACTGGATCTGGGTGGTCGAGGGCAATCACACCGAGGCGGGCGTCTCGGCGCTCTCGAAGTCCGGGAAGGACCGCGTCTGGACCTACGAGCGGGAGAACCCGGGCCCGTGGGCGGTGGCCGCCGCGGGGAACCGGGTCTTCCTCCTCAGCAGGGGCAGAATCGTGGCGATGCCCACGGCCTGACCCGGGCGGTCAGGGGGTCGCCGCCACCGCCGCCTGCGGACGGATCGGCAGCCGGTTGACCGGCCGGCCGGTCGCGGCCCGGACCGCCGCCGCCACCGCCGCGGGCGAGGTGACGACGGGGACGGCGCTCGCCGGCTTCGCCCCGAAGGGGGCGACGACGTCCCGCTCCTCCACGAGCTTCACGATCCGGATGTCCGGGGCGTCCAGCGAGGTCGGCAGGGCGTAGCCGGTGAGGTCGGGGTGGCGGACCAAACCGCGGGCGGTGCGCAGGTTCTCGGTGAGGGCCGCGCCGACGCCCTGGGTGACGCCCGCCTCGATGCGGGTGGCGAGCTGGGCGGGGTTGAGGATCCGGCCGACGTCCTGGGCGACGGCCATCTCCACCACCCGGACGGCGCCGAGTTCGATGTCGACGTCGACGACCGCGCGGATCGCGCAGAAGGCGAGGCCGACGAAGGCGTCGCCCTGCCCGGACTCGTCGAGCGGCTCGGTGGGGTGCGGGCGGCACTGGGCGGTGGCCCACAGCTCCTTGCCGTCCATCTCCTCGGCGACGGTGGTCGACAGGACGCCGTCGTAGGAGGTGATCTTGCCGTCGCTGATCTGGAGCAGCTCCGTCGACATGCCGAACTTGTGGGCCAGCGGCTGGAGGAGCTGGGTGCGGACCATCTTGGCGGCGCGTTCGACGGCGCCGCCGGAGACCCAGGTGTGGCGGCCGTGGGTGGCGGCGCCGGCCGGGGGCTGGTCGGTGTCGACGGGGGCGACGTGCACCTCGTCGATGCCGAGGGTCTCCTGGACGATCTGGCGGGCGAGGGTGGAGAAGCCCGAACCGGTGTCCACCGCCGAGCAGATGACGGTGGCGACGCCGTCCAGGACGCGGACGGTGGCGGTGGAGACCTCGTCGGTGCCCTCGGCGCCGAGCATGTGCACCATGCCGAGCGCGTAGCCCACGCCCCGCCGCACCGCGCCGGGTTCGCCGGCGCCCTCGGGGCCGCCGGGCAGCAGCCACTCCTCCTCGGGGGTGTCCTTGGGGAGGGCGGGCAGCGGGAAGTCCCGTACGGCGGCGAGGAGTTCGGCGACGGGCGCCGGGCAGGTGACGGTCTGGCCGGTGGGCAGCAGGTCGCCGGTGGCCAGCACGTTCCGCATGCGCAGCTCGGCCGGGTCGATGCCGATCCGGCCCGCGAGCTTGTCCATCTGCGCCTCGTACGCGGCGCACACCTGCATCGCGCCCTCGCCGCGGACGTGGCCGGAGGGCGGGTTGTTGGTGCGGACCGCCCAGCCCTCGACGAAGGCGTGCGGGACGACGTACGGGCCGCAGGCGAAGGCGACGGCGGCGGCCAGCGACTCCGAGGAGGAGTCGGCGTAGGCCCCGGCGTCGAGGAGGATCTGCGCCTCGACCTTCACCAGCCGGCCCTCGGCGTCGGCGTGGTGGCGGTAGCGCAGCAGGGTGGGGTGGCGGTGGGCGTGGCCGAGGAAGGACTCCTCGCGGGTGGCGGTGAGCTTCACCGGGCAGCCGGTGCGCAGCGCGAGCAGGCCGAGCGGGATCTGGAAGCCGGGGTCGTCGCGGTCGCCGGTGGCGCCGGGCACGCCGGTGACGACGACCTTGACCTGGTCGGGGGTGAGGCCGAAGCAGGCGGCGGCGAGGTCGCGGTCGGTGTGCGGGTCGGTGGAGGCGGTGTAGAGCTCGACGCCGCCGTCGGGGCGGGGCACGGCGAGTCCGGCCTCGGCGCCGATGGGGGCCGGGTCCTGGCGGCCGACGCGGTAGAGGCCCTCGACGACGACCTCGCCGGTGGCCTCGGGGTCGCCGAAGCCGAGCGGGATGTGCCGGATCAGGTTGCCGTCGGGGTGGAGGGCTTCGGCGGCGAAGGCCTTCTCCGGGTCGGTGACGGGCTCCAGGAGCTCGTACTCGACGAGGACGGCGGCGGTGGCGAGCCGGGCGGTGTCGGGGTGGTCGGCGGCGATGGCGGCGATGGCCTCGCCGTGGTGCCGGACCAGTCCGTCGGCGAAGACGGGGCGGTCGGCGACGCGCCGGCCGTAGGTGGCCGCGCCGGGCACGTCGGCGGCGGTCACCACGGCCCGTACGCCGGGCATGGCCTCGGCGGCGGAGGTGTCGATCGAGACGATCCGGGCGTGGGCGTGCGGGGAGCGCAGGATCGCGGCCCACAGCAGGCCCTCGGCCCAGAGGTCGGAGGCGTACGGGAAGGTGCCCTCGGCCTTCGCGCGGGCGTCGGCCTGCGGGAGGGAGGCGCCGAGCCCGTGGAGCGGGGTCTCGGGCTCCGGGGCGGCCCCGGCGGCCTCCGCGAAGGGGAGCGTGGGAATGGCGGTCGTCGCGTCGCTGCTCACGCCCTGCCTCCGTCGTGCTGGTGCGGGATGCGGGCGGAGGCGTCGTCCTCGCCCGCGGTGGCGTGCTCGGCCGCGGTGGCGGTGCGCTCGGCGACGACGTCCTCGACGGCCTGGAGCACGCCCCGGTAGCCGGAGCAGCGGCAGAGGTTGCCGGCGAGGGCCTGGCGGGCCTCCAGCTCGGTGGGGGCGTGGTTGCCTTCCAGCAGGTCGTGCACGGTCATGCACATGCCGGGGATGCAGAAGCCGCACTGGACGGTGCCGCAGCGGGAGAGCGCCCGCTGCACGTCGGACGGCTCGCCGTCCACGGCGAGCCCCTCGACCGTCTTCACCTCGCTCCCGGCGGCGGTCGCGGCCGGCACCAGGCAGGAGGCCACGAGCCGCCCGTCCACCTGGACGTTGCACGCCCCGCACTCGCCCTGCGAGCAGCCGTCCTTGGCCCCGGCGAGCCCGAGCCGCTCGCGGAGCACGTAGAGCAGCGACTCGCCGATCCAGGAGTCGGTGACGGGCCGGTCGGCGCCGTTGACCCGCAGGACGTAGGAGGTGTGCGGGTGCTCGTCGCTGTCGACGGAGGTGTACGAGGGCACCGGCGCGTCCGGCCCGCCCTCGGGCGCCTCCGGCGCGTGCTCCGGCTCCGGCTCTCCGACGGCGACGGGCTCCTCGACGGGGACGGGCTCCTCGACGGGGACGGGCTCCTCGACGGGGACGGGCTCCGCCACGGCCTCCGGCACCGCCCACGGCGCCGGGGCGCCGCCCGGCAGGGTCGGCGGGGCCTGCTCGTACGAGACGGGCTCGGGCACGCCGGGAAGCACGTTCCGCAGGGCGTCGAGGGGGGCGTCGAGCGGAGTGTCGAGCGGCACGTCGAGAGGTGCGTCGAGCGGCACGTCCGAAGGCAGGTCGACCGGCGCCTCGACGGCCTCCGGCGCGAGCGGCTCCGCCGGGAACTCCCGGAGCTCCGCCGCCGGGGCCTCCCACTGCCCCGTCGCGCCGAAGCTCCACTCCGCCGTCGCGTGCGGGTCGTGCTCCACGTACGGCCGCGCCACCGGCGCGCCCGCGCGGTCGTCCCCGTACCCGTGCGGCAGCGGCTCGGGCTCCGGGGCGAAGAACTCCACGCCCTCGGCGGGCTGCTGCGCCAGCGGCTGGAGCGGCACGATCATCGGCGGCGTGTAGCCGTGGCCGGGCGCCTCCAGGGGCACCCCGTCCAGCATGAACTCCGGCGGCAGGTGGACGAAGGCGGTCGCGCCCTCGTCGTACCCCTCGCTCTGCGGGATCGGCTCCCAGCCGCCCGGCGCGGCCGGGGCCGCGGTCTCGTTCGGCTCGTTGTTGCCGGTGTTCACGACAGGGCCCTCCCCAGTGCCCGGCGGGCGAGAGTGGCGACGGTGCGCCGCAGGTGCAGGACGGCGGGCGGCAGCTGCTCGTCGCCCGGCGGATCGGGGACGCAGGCGGCGGCCACGTACTCGCCGAAGGCGGTCAGCGCCTCCGGGGCGAGCCCCCGGTCGTTGTCCCAGTCGACCAGGGACGCGATCCAGCGCTCGGCCTCCAGCGGGCGCAGCGGCATCGGGGCGACCGCGCCGACGGCGCAGCGGACGCCGCGCCGGGCCGGGTCGAGGACGACGGCGACGGAGGCGGTGGCGCGGGCCGGGCCGGTGCGTCCGGTGGCCTTGAGGAAGACCTGCGGGGCGTGCAGCAGCGGCACCCGGACGAAGGCGACGAGTTCGCCGGGGGCGAGGAGGTCACGGCCGGCGAGCAGGTGCGAGACGGGGATCTCGCGGCTGCCGAGCGGGCCGACGACGACGAGGTCGGCCTCCAGGGCGGCGAGCACGGGCAGCGAGTCGCCGGTGGGGGCGGCGGTGACGACGTTGCCGCCGAGGGTGCCGGCGTTGCGGATCTGGGGCGGTCCGGCCGCGCGGGAGGCGGCGGCGAGGGCCGGGATGAGGGCGGCGAAGTCGGGGCGGCCCATGCGGGCGTGGGTGAGACCGGCGCCGAGGAGGGCGTGGCCGTCCTGGTACTGCCAGCCGCGGATCTCGTTGATCCGGCTGAGGCCGACGAGTCCGGCCGGGCGGAGCTGACCGCGGTTGACGGCGGCCATGAGGTCGGTGCCGCCGGCGACGGGCACGGCCGCCGGCATGGCGGTCAGCGCGGCGACCGCCTCGTCGAGTGAGGCGGGCAGCGTCACGGACTGCGCCGTCTGTGGTGCGTGCGTGGTCAACCCGCTGCCCCTTCCCGGTTGTCCCGGTCCGTCCCCGACTGTGCCCGGCCGCCGCGCCTGCGAGCGGGCGCACGGCGCGCCTGTGTGTGGGCGTACCGTACGTGCTCACAGGCCGGACGTGGCAACTCTGGCACATCTTCCGAGCCGTCCGGAGCGAGGGGCCTCGCGCGGCCCTTCGCCCGGGACACCCGGGACGCCCGGGATGTCCGTGGACGGCCCCGGACGCCCCGGACGCCCTGACAGAGAAGGTAACTCCCGTTTCGCCGCTCCCGGGTGACCCCGGGAAGCGAGGTGGCTCACACGATCGGGGGCGGCCCGTCGATCGGGCGGCCGAGAAGACCGGGGCGGCGCTGCCACGGAGCGGGGCCGGTGGGCGGGCGGTAGGCGACGCCGAGGGCGTCGAGCCGCCGGTAGTGGGTCTCCATGCGGCGCAGGAAGCCGGCCGTGTCGCGGTCGGCGGGGGCGGGCAGCGCGGACCAGGCGACCTCGGCGAAGGCGGCGAGGCGGGGGAAGACCTGGTAGTCGACGCGGGCCCGGTTCTCCATCACCTCGGTCCACACGTTGGCCTGGGTGCCGAGGACGTGCCGGGCCGCCGCCTCGGAGAGGCCGGGCGGGACGGGCTCGAAGCGGTACACGTCCTCCAGGGTGCGGACGAAGCCGATCGGCACGGGCTCGTCCTCGCCGCCGTCCTGCCGGTGGTCGAGGTAGACCTGCTGCTCCGGGCACATGACGACGTCGTGCCCCGCCTCGGCGGCGGCGATCCCGCCGCCGTAGCCGCGCCAGGAGGAGACGGCCGCGCCGTCGGCGAGTCCGCCTTCGAGGATCTCGTCCCAGCCGATGAGGCGGCGGCCCCGGTCGGCGAGCCAGCGGTCGAAGTGGCGGATGAACCAGGACTGGAGCCCGTTCTCGTCGCCGACGCCCAGTTCCGCGATGCGGGCCTGGGCGGCCGGGGACTCCTTCCACTGGTCCTTGGGGCACTCGTCGCCGCCGACGTGCACGAAGGGGGACGGGAAGAGCTCCAGGACCTCCTCGAAGACGCCCTCGTAGAAGCGCAGCACCTCCTCGGTGGGGGCGAGGACGTTGGGGTTCACGCCCCAGGTGTCCCAGACGTCGAGGGCGGCGGTGTCGACGACGTCGGTGTTGCCGAGCCAGGGGTACGCGGCGATGGCGGCCTGCGAGTGGCCGGGGAGGTCGATCTCCGGGACGACGGTGATGTGCCGCTCGGCGGCGTGGGCGACGATCTCCCGGATGTCGTCCCGGGTGTAGAAGCCGCCGTGCGGGGTCTCGTCCCACAGCGGCGAGGCCCGGTGGCCCCGCTTGGACCGGGCCCGCCAGGACCCGACCTCGGTGAGGCGCGGGTACCGCTCGATCTCGATCCGCCAGCCCTGGTCGTCGGTGAGGTGGAAGTGGAAGACGTTCAGCTTGTGCGCGGCCATCAGGTCGAGCAGCCGCAGCACGTCCTCCTTGGCGGTGAAGTGCCGGGACACGTCGAGGAGGAGCCCGCGCCAGCCGAAGCGGGGGCGGTCGGCGACCTCGGTGTACGGAAGCCGCCAGGTCCGGCCGGGCAGCGGCGCCCGCCGGTACGCGTCGGGCCCGAGGAGCTGCCGCAGCGTCTGCGCGCCCCAGAAGAGGCCGGCGGGCCCGCCGCCGTCGAGGAGGACGCCGTCGGCGGCCACGGAGAGCCGGTAGCCCTCGGGGCCGTGGGCCTCCTCCGTCTCCGGGGAGATCCGCAGCCGGACCGCGCCGGGGCCGGTGCCGTCGGGGAGGGGCAGGCCGGTGGCGGCGCCGAGCGCGGAGCGCAGCCAGCGGGCGGTGCCCTCGGTGCCGGGTCCCGCGTCGAGGGCGGTGGCCGCGCCGAGCGCGAGGTGGCCCTCCGGGTGGCCGGCCGTCAGGGGCGCGGGGATCAGGTCCGTATCTGCCATCACGTCAGTCCTTCACCGCGCCGCCCAGTCCGGAGACCAGACGGCGCTGTACGAGTACGAAGAAGACGAGCACCGGGATCGTCATCACGGTCGACCCGGCCATGATTCCTCCCCAGTCGTTCTCGTCGGGTTTGAAGAAGACCAGCAGCGCCATCGGGAGGGTGGACTGCGAGGTGTCGCTGATGAGGAACGACTTGGCGAAGAGGAAGTCGTTCCAGGTCGAGATGAACGAGAAGACGCTGGTGGCCACGAGCCCGGGCAGGACCAGCGGGAAGAGGATCGTCCACAGGAAGCGGGCGTGGCTCGCGCCGTCGATCCTGGCCTGCTCCTCCAGCGCCTCCGGGACGGCCCGGACGAAGCCGCGCAGCATCCAGATCGCGAAGGGCAGCGAGAAGGCGAGGTGCGGCAGGACGAGCGAGCCGAGGGTGTTGAGGAGGCCGGCGTCCCGCATGAGGAAGAAGAGCGGGATGGTCAGCGCCTCGACCGGCACCATCTGCGCCACCAGGAACATGACCAGGATCGTGGTGCGGAACCGGAAGCGGAAGCGGGTGACGGCGGTCGCCGCGAGGAAGGCGACGACGGCGGAGGCGAGCACGACCGCCGTGGCCACCAGCAGGCTGTTGAGGAAGTAGCGGCCGAAGTCCTGCTGCTCGAAGACCCGCCGGAAGGAGTCGAGGGACGGCGAGAGCGTCCAGGGCCGCGGCTCGGCGGACTGGATCTCGCCGGCCGGCTTGAGCGCCGAGAGCACCATCCAGTACAGCGGGAAGGCGACGACGGCGGCGGTGAGGAGGGCCGCCGCCTCGGCGAGCAGCCGCCCGGGGCGGCGGACGCCAAAGGCGCCGGGGACGCGGAAGGCGGTCACAGTTCCTCCCCCTGGCGGCGCAGCAGCCGCAGGTACACCAGGGTCACGGCGAGCAGGAGCAGCAGCATGACGACGCCGATCGCCGCGCCCAGGCTGTACTGGGAGGAGGCGAAGGCCTGCTGGTAGGCGTAGACGTTGAGGACCAGGTTCTGGCCGGCGATGCCGCCGCCGTTGGTCATCACGTAGATCTGGGTGAAGACCTTGAAGTCCCAGATGACGGACTGGATGGTGACGACGGCCAGGATCGGGCGGAGCAGCGGCGCGGTCACGGTCCGCCAGATCCGCCACTGGGAGGCGCCGTCGAGGGCGGCGGCCTCCAGGACCTCGGTGGGGACGGCCCGGATCCCGGCGTAGACGGTGACCATCACGAAGGGGAACGAGCACCAGACGACTTCGAGGAGGACGAGCGCGAAGGCGCTGTACCGCCCGTAGGTCCAGGAGTGGTCGCCGAGGCCGAGGAGCTTGTTGACCGGGCCGAAGTCGGCGTCGAAGAGGAAGACCCAGACGGTGGAGCCGGTGACGGCCGGGGTGGCCCAGGCGCCGAGCGCGGCGAGCATCAGGGCGAGCCGGGGCAGCGCCCGTACCCGGGTGAGGAGGACCGCCAGGGCGCAGCCGACGGCGAGGGTGCCGGCGACGCAGGCGGCGGCGAAGAGGACCGTGGCGAGCAGGACCTGGCGGAACTGCGGGTCGCCGAAGAGCGCGGTGTAGTTGCCGAGGCCCTGGAAGGAGGTGGGTGCGCCGCCGCTGACCTGGGCCTGGGTGTACTCCAGGAAGGAGATCAGGCCCAGCTGGTAGACGGGGTAGACGAGGAGGGCGCCGAGGACGGCGAGGGCGGGCAGCAGGTAGAGCCAGGGGGTCCAGGCCGAGGTGCCGGTGCGGGTCCCGCCCGTACGGCTCCGGGGCCGGCGGGCGGACGGTTTCCCGGTGCCCGCGGACGGGGGCGGCGCGGTGGCGGTGACGGTCATCCGTCTCAGCCCGCCTCGGCGAAGGCCGCGTCCATCTTCTTCGCCGCGTCGGCGGCGGCGGTCCGCACGTCCTTCCGGCCGCTGGCGATCTCCTGGAGCATCGTGGGGACGACGAGCGAGGAGTCGATGCGGCCCCAGGCGGCGGTGGCGGGCACGAACCTCGTGCCGGCGCCGAGGGTGTCGATGAAGGGCTTCACGAAGGGCTTGCGCCGGGCGGCGTCGGCCCGGACGTCGGTGAAGGTGGGCAGGAAGCCCATCGCGTCGAACAGCCGGGCCTGGCTCTCCTTGCCCGCGAGTTCCTTCATCAGCTCGACGGCGAGGGTGCGGTGCGAGGTGGACCTGAGGACGCCGACGTTGTTGCCGCCGGCGAAGGCGGGGGCGATGGAGCCGGGGGTGGTGCCGGGCAGCGGGACGACGGCGTACTTCCCGTCCACCTCGCCGGCCTCGACGGCGGCGTGGCTGAAGTCGCCGACGATGGCCATGCCGGCCTTGCCGGCGGCGAAGGCGGTGACGGTGGCGTTGCCGCCCATCTGGGCGCAGGTGGCGGCGGGGCAGTTGTCGTCGCCGAGGAGCGAGGTGTAGGTGGTGAGGCCCTTGACGGCGGCGTCGCCGGTCAGGGCCGCCTTGTAGGCGCCGGAGCCGTCCTTGGTGGCGAGGTCGCCGCCGGCGGCCCAGACGAAGGGGAGGGCTCCGTAGGTGTAGGCGCCGCCGACGGCGATGCCGTACAGCCCGGGCCTGGCCTGGCGTATCTTCTTCGCCGTCGCGACGAGCTCGTCCTGGCTCTTGGGGGCGGCGAGTCCGAGCTCCCGGAAGACGTCGGTGCGGTAGTAGAGGGCGCGGACGCCGACGAAGAGCGGGGCGCCGTAGACCTTGCCGCCGACGGTGACGGACTCCCTGGCGGTGGGGTCGCTGTCGGCGGCGTCGTCCCAGGCGGTGAACTCGGCGGTGACGTCGGCGAGTCCGCCGTCCGCGACGTAGCCGGCGGTGTCGGTGTTGCCGTACTCGATGACGTCGGGGGCGGACTTCGGGTCGTTGAAGGCCGCCTTGACGCGCTGGGCGCGGGTCTCGACGGGGATGTACTCGACCTCGACGTCGGCGCCGGGGTGCTCCTTCTCGAAGGCGGCGACGGCCGCGTCGACCACCTTCTCCTTGGGCTGGTTGGCGACCTCCTGGAAGAGCCAGACGCGCAGGGTGCCGGTCTTCTCGTCCCCGCCGGCGGCGGGGGCGGAGGTCTGGGGCGCGCAGGCGGCCAGGACGAGGGCGGCGAGCGGCAGGGCGACGGGGGCGGTGATCCGGGCAGGAAGCTTCATGCGGTTCCCCTCCGAGCGTGTGTTGCAACATGCGCAACGGCCGTTTCGTGCTGCACAACAACAGCGGTGAGGTTAGGCGCGCCCGGCGATCACGACAAGAGGTCTCGACCAATTCGGGCCTGACGGCGGAGCCCCCGGAAACAGAACGGCCCCCGTCGCGCGCACCGCTGGTG
>NZ_JBHTST010000127.1:0-25909 GCF_042794995.1 Streptomyces sp. NPDC056503 | reverse complement strand
CCCGATTGCTACCAGCAGTTCAACCGCGACCACGCCCGTCTGAGAGCTCCCGGGGAACGGGCCTTCGCACAGCTGAAGTCCTGGCGGATCCTCCGCCGGGCCCGATGCTCCACCCGCCGCATCAGCACCCTCGTCCAAGCCGTCCACACCCTGCTGACCTGCAGCTATTCAGGATGAAAACGGCTCACTCATTCAAGTTCAGTAGCTGGCGAGTTCGAGGGCGACGACGGCCCGGACGAGGGCGGTGATCCGGGTGGTGCTGCAGCGGATTTTTCGCAGGAGCCGCCAGCACTTGAGGGTCGCCATAGCGCGTTCGCCGAGGCTGCGGATCTTGGCGTGGTCGCGGTTGTGACGTCGGCGCCAGCCGCACAGGTGCCTCCCCCGGATCGGGACGCGTATCGCGGCGTCGGCACCCTGATACGCCCTGTCGGCCCAGCACTTGATGTTGTCGGCGGCGAGGGCGTCGGGGATGCCGTGGGTCCGGGCCGCGGTCAGGTCGTGGGTGGCTCCCGGCAGGGCGTCGGAGGCCCAGATCAGGCGTCCTGCGGGATCGGCGAGGACCTGCACGTTCATCCCGTGGCGCTTCTTCTTGCCCGAGTAGTACGGCCGGTCGGCGGCGATGCGGTCGATCGGGAACACGGTGCCGTCGAGGATCACGTATGCCTTCCGTCGAATGGTCTTCATGGCCTGCTCCGGGGTGGGCGCGAGGGCGGCGAGCAGATTGACGGCCTCGCGTATGTAGCGGTAGACCATGGCGATTCCGATCCGGAAGCCCGTGGCGAGACGGGCGTAGGTATCGCCGCACCTCAGATGGGCCAGGACGAGCAGGGCCTGCCGGCCGCAGGCCAGGCGGCGCCACCGGGAACCGATCCGGCAACGGTGGTCTGCAAGCAGGCCGGTGAGGTACCGCAGGGTGCGGCTGGATAGATCGTTGGCGGACGGGTAGACGAGCACGCGAAGCTCCTGGCGGACTGGTGACCTTGGTCGTGAACCCGTCTATCAGGAGCTTTCTTCATGCCCACCGCCGGGACTGCCGATCCGACCACCCGTCAGGTTGGAAACGGCTGACCCTACGCAGACTTCCGGCGGTCGCCTCCTGCACGGGGGCGACCGCCTTTGCCGCACTCAGGGTTCACGCCGGCGCCCGCGATGGAAGCAGCCGTGATGTGCTCGCTGGTCACCTCACCGCATGTGCGGATTGCCAGGAACACCGCACGGGGAAGCGCCGTGCGTGACCGGGCCCGAGAAGCGTGGCGGAGTCTGGGAAGAGGGTGGCAGGTGATGTGGTCGCGTCAATAGAGTGACGGGATGGGACTCTTCAAGCGGAACAAGGCGACGTCCGGCCTGCTGCTCGTGTCCGACAGGGGCATCCAGCAGGTGAAGACCGCGTCGTACGGGATGGATCTCGTGCAGGAGGTCGCTCGTCTTCTCGGTTCGGAGCACATACGCTCCACCAAGCTCGGCGAGGAGCTCACCCTCTGGTACGCCGAGGACGGCCCGGGCCGGGCGCGTTCCGGACCGCCCAACCCCGTGGCCAGCCGGCTCGCGGCCGAGCACGGCGCGGCGCCCGTCACCGGTCCCGCGGTCGTCGCCGGTCCGCTGCTGTACGGCAGCCCGTACCCGCTGGGCGCCGAGGAGATCACGCAGGTCTCGGGGCGCCTGCACGGATAGCTGCGGCTCAGCCGGCCATGGCCGCCACGATGCGGGGCAGGAGTACGGCGTTGGCGCTGGCGAGGGACACCCTCACCGCCTGCTGTCTGCCCCGCTCATGGATCCACACCAGGCCGTCCGCGACCTTGACGTCCGTGAGCGAAGCCCAATCAGCCTCCATGACCCCGCGCAGCGTGAGCCCGCCGCGGTGCACGCGCATCTCGCCGATGGTGAACGACCCGCCGCGCCAAATCAGGTCGAGACGCTGCGCGAGCAACCGGGGCTCGAGGACGCGCTGTGCGAACTCGACCAGGGCCAGCCACGCTTCGGGGGCCTCGGCCCGCTTTCCGCCCTTGCTCCAGGTCAGATTTTCCAGACTCTTCGGTGAGTTCCCGTATCTGCCCACGCCGAACGTGTACGTATTGGTGTACATGGAGGGGAACAGGAAGCCCTGGTGTTTGGTCCGCGAGACGGGATACCGGACCCACTCGATCTCCTCCCAGGCCAGCGAGTCACCGCCGTACGTGATCCGCTGCTGGTCGGCGACCACGTGTGTCGTCCAGCCGACCAGACTGTCCACGAAGGGGCGCTCGGGGGCCTCCTGGCTCGGGGGTGCGGATCGCGGAGGCGCCGTGTGCAGGGATGCCGTGCGCTGGTCGTTCGCCCCGACATAAGCCCGCAGCCACGCCGGTACCCCGGCCCGCGGGTAGGCGGCGAGGTCGTTGCGGTAGTGCCTGGGGGCGAGCAACTGCCCGTCGGGGAGCCGCTCGTCACCGTAGTCGTACTGGGTGGAGACCTGGGCCTGGCCGCCGGGCCCCTTGGTGACGGCGACCATCAGACGCAGCCACGGTCCGGCCGGCATGGAGGCCGCGAGGTGGCGCTGGCGGCGGACGAGGAGGGCTATTTGCTCCGGCACCCGTGCCTCTATGGGCCGTTCGTGCTGCCAGAAGCACAGATCGGCCGTCTCGGCGGAGACGGCGCAGGAGAATGCCGCCACCATGCGTTCCCACCGCTGTGGTCCGCACAGCGCCAGCTGGCGGGCGATCTCGTCGGTCAGCGCGGTCACGCGGGCCGCCGTCATGTCCTCGGGCGGGGTGCCGACGACGGTGAAGTCGGTGATCGCGCCCGGCTGCCCGGAACGGGCATCGAGGCGCTCGAACTCCGCCTTGAGGTCGTTCATGAACGCCTCCTCGGCGGGCGTACGCCGTACGAATGCCTCCTCCGCGGTGAACAGGGCATCGGCCTGTCCGGGCGGGATTGCGGAGGCGACCTCCTTGATGCGCCCCGTGTCGCCAACCATGAACACCGAACGGCCGACGGGCATGTCGAGGAAGGCCATGGGATCGCTGTCGTCGACGTCGACGGGCGCGTATACGCTCCAGCCCGCGGCTAACCGATCCGCGACCAGGCCCTGGGTCGGGTAGTCCAGGCCGCGGGTGGCGATGCGCTCCTGGACCAGAGCGATGGCGCGCCGTTCGTCGATGCGTCCGACGGCACCCGGCTGCGGGGCCCTGCCCAGCGGATGGTTCGGGTCCGCCCCGTCCGGGCCCGGGTAGTGGTGGGTGAGCTCGAACCACAGGCGCATCTCGTCGGCGGTCACCGCGTCGGTTCCGGGGCTCACAGCGTCCCACGTGCCTCCGGGGTCGCGGGCGTAGAGCCCGACGGACTGCCCCTGGGAGACGGTCACGTAGTCGCAGGCATGGAGATCTCCGAACGCGGCGACCACGGTGAGCGATGGCACGGCGGGGCGCTCCTCGCGGGCGATCTCCCTGCCGTCCACGCGCGTCGCGGCCAGTACATGGCGGGGCATCAGCACCACTCCCTTGCAGACACGGGGCACGACCGTAGCCCAAGGCGACCATCATGGTGAAGAAGGGGCCCGTTTCGGGGCCGCCGCCTCAAGCGGTGGAAGCGCCGCCACAACACCGCTCACGCCAAGATCCGCTGCCTCGGCGAGCAGGCCATGGCCACCCTCAGGGGGTGGCGCCACCTGCGAAGCTCCGCCGCAGCACCAACCGCATCACCGACGTCGTCAAGGCTGTCCTCGTCCCTCACCACGCATCAGCGTGAGGTTGGAAAACGCTCAGTACACCTGGCAGCGGCCGCTCACCAGGCGGTCGGCTTTCTGGCCCAGACGGTCTTGGTGCCGCTCGGTGAACTCGACCGTCCCCGGCACGGAGAACAGTCTGCGTACCGGAAAACCGGCCACGTCGCCGCGGGGCTGTCCCCGCAGGCGGCGGGGAGCAGATGCCCGGCCGACTCCTGCTCGTTGGCTCTACCATTCCAAAAGCCTCAAGGTCTGCAACGAGATGCGAGTAGACCTCCACCTCAGATTCCTCCAACTCGCCTGAGCATCATCTGCTTGCGACGGCTCTGAACCTCGTTCCGAGGCGCAACCTCAGGCTCCCGGATCATTTTCACCATTGAAGAATTCTTCCAGCAGGCGAAAAAGAAGCGAAACCATCTCACCATCCTGTTCGGGAGTGAGATACCGCATATCAGGAAGGGCGTCATCGCGGTACACCTCACAGAGAACGAGGAAGGGCCAGAAGAGCTCCACCCTCCCATTCTTTCGAGCCGCCAGCCAAATATGAAATTGCTTCAGGAAGTTCTGCCCTGACCCCAACTCGTATCCCGAAAGAAAGGCACAAGTCCCTTCGTAAGTCGGTGGCGCTACGTAGACACCGTGATACTTCTTGAGCTCGGGAAGGAATTGGCGAATCATCTCAGACATGATCAGAATCCGAATTCAATGTCATCTCCATAGTCGAAGCGTTCCTTGAATTTATCAATCGGGGTTCCTCTCGGCGCCCACTGGTCGAATACCTTCCCGTCACGTACCACCACAGTATGGTGGTACCAGCTCTCGTTGAGCTCCGGAGTTCCGGGCCCTCCAGGTCGGTATATGCCCATGGGGCGACTATTTCCAAGCGGGCCATAAAACGTGACGATTTTGCCGCCATGCTTTGCGGCATGCTTAGCAGCCCATTCATCACATCCCGCATTATGGACAAGGACTGGCGTGGAGCCTCCGAGCACATAGTACGTATGGAGATCTGCGACAGTGAGATTATAGACCTTGACAGAGGGAGCAGTTCGTCGACGAACCTCTTCCACCCGAACCTTGAGGCCCACCTCGGTTTGCAACCACTGGCCAGGAATGAGTTCGCCCGCCACCTGCCATGCACCTGCACCTGCACCTGCACCTGCACCTGCACCTGGCAGCCAGAAGGGATGACCTTCGGTGGCAGTAATCCTCTGCAGTCCGACCTCAGAGAGTACGGTGATGTCTACGAGCTGCTTCAGCCCGAATCCTGAAATTTCTGCGATCACCGTCTCGGCCCTGGTCGCCCCGGTGACCGGGTCGCCGGCCAGGACCTTGTCTCCGACCTTGACTTCCTCAATCGGCTTACTGGTTCCGTCTGCCATCAGAACCAGAGTTCCTGGCACGAAACTGTTGCCCCCACAAGGGTTCAGCGAATTTACCTTCTTCGTGAAGGCTCGTACTGCTGGAGCGCTGCCCGGGCGGCCGCCTCCTTCGAATGCTCCCTGCTTTACGGCCTTCTCCAGTTCGAGCGCTTTCAGGAAGTCGCGCATCTTCTTGGAGCAGCCCAGGGCGTTCTTCCCCTCGCACAGGTTCACTGCATCCGAGATTTTGTCGTCTGCCGTGGCCCGGAAGAAGGAGCTCGAGGAGGTTGCGCGTGCATTCATATTGGCCTGGAAGGCACTTATGAATTCCTTGCGCGTGTCTCCTTCGAGGTACGTCGTGGCCGCAGAAATGATCGCATCGCCTGCGGCTGCGCTTTCTTCGCTGAGTACAGCGTCGACGTCGTCGTCTGCCAGAAGCTCCGCGGTGGGTTTTCCGTTGTGCTTCGTGTAGTCGCTGGTGTGCTCGACTTTGAATGCGCCGTCGCCGCTAGGAGCGCAGCTGACTCCGTGTAGGCCGCAGTCGTCGGGGGCGAGTCCTGTGGGGTCGCTTGTAGAGATGGGGGTGTTGTTTGCGTAGGTGTACCCGTTCATCTGGAGCGGGTCGGTGATGTCGATGAGGGGGTCGGCGGAGAGGAAGCGGCCGGTGTTCTGGTCGTATTCGCGGGCGCCGATGTGGGTGAGGCCCGTGGTCGTGTCGTCGATGCCTACGCCGAGGTAGGTGCGCTTGTTGGGCCAGTTGGCGGGCTTGGGGCCGCGGGTCTCGCCGTAGGGCTTGAAGGCGCGGCGGGTGACGGGCTGGGTGCCGCCGGCTTCGACGGTGGTATGGGCGGTGCCGAGGTGGTCGGTGACCAGGACGTTGAGGGTGTGTCCGGTTGCCGACTGGTTGGTGGTGGTGCGGACGACGGTGGGGGCGCCGGGTTGGGTGTAGGAGCGGGAGGCGCGGGTGATGAGGCCGACGGTGTCGGTGGTGAGTTCGGTTTCGCCGAGGTAGAGGGTGCTGCCGGTGCCGGGGGTGTTTTCGAGGATGCGGTTGCCGTTGGCGTCGTAGACGTAGGTGGTCTTGGTGCTGCCGACGGTGTTCGACTCGAGTTTGTGCTCGGCGGTCCACTGGAGGGTCTGGTCCGGAGTGGTGCCGGGCAGGTTGCGGGTCTTGGTGGTGCCGGTGGGGTTGTAGGTGTAGCTGGTTTCCTTGCCGGTCGGCGCGGAGGTTACCGAGGCGAGGGTGTGGGGCTGGGTGGTGTTGTAGGTGGAGGTGTAGGTCGTGGTGCCGGCCGGGGTGCGGTCCATGGCCGTGGCCCGGTTGCCGATCCAGTCGTAAGTGAACGCCTGGTGGTAGGAGTTCGTGTCGGTGGAAAGGGTGGTCGGGTCCGGTGCCGTGTTGGCCAGGCCCGCGGGGGTGCCGGTGGCGCTGTAGGGGGCGTCGGCTACCGGCCCGGTGGAGGAGACGGTGTCGGTGCGGTGGCCCCACGTCGTGCCATTGGCCGCCTTGCAGCCGGTTCCGGAGCCGTTCGGGACCAGTTTCGAGGTCCAGGCGTTGACCAGTTCGCCCAGGACGTCGTAGGTGAAGCACTGGTTGTCCCAGGTGGAGCTGGTCGCGGTGACCGCGTCCTGCCGGGCGACCGCGGTGATCGTTCCGGAGGTGTCGTAGGCGTAGCCGGTGTCGGAGACCCGGTGGGGGCCGGCCCTTTCGCGGTCGACGACGGTGCGCATGAGGCGGCCGGTGTGGTCGTCGATGAAGTTGGTCGTCCACACGCGGTAGGGCTGGGCGCTGGCGACGGAGCGCAGGACCTGGCCGTACGGGGAGTAGGTGACGTCGGAGGTGTACCAGTTGATGCCGGACGTGGATTCGGGCAGGCCGTCCTCGTCGTAGCGGGTGATGACCTTTTCGGCTGCCAGGCCTCCCTTGGCGGGGAGGGTGGTAGTCAAGGGCTTGCCGGTGGGCGTGTAGGTGTGGGCGTAGGTGTAGGTGCCGGACAGGCCAGTGGTCATCGGGTTGGTGGGGATGACGGTTTCGCTGCCGGTGGGGCGGTATTCGGTGTCGTAGCCGGTGACCCGGTTGACGTAGTCGCCCTGGTCGGTGGTGTGGCGGATGGACTCGTAGGGCAGGCCGAGGAGGCCGGGCCGGTCATAGGTGTACTTCTTGACCGGCTCGGTGAGCAGGCTGTCCTCGTGGACCGCGGTGGGGCGGCTGAGGGTGTCGTAGACGGTGAAGGTCGACTTGCCCTGCGCGTCGGTGACGATGGTGGGGCGGTCGGCGTCGTCGTACGTCGTCTGGGTGGTGCCGGTGTCGGGGTCGGAGGCGACGGTCTGGCGGCCCCGGGCGTCGAAGGCGTAGGTCCAGGCGTTGCCGGCGGGGTCGGTGACGATGTCGCGGTTGCCGCGTTTGTCGTAGCCGTAGGTGGTGGTGCGGAGCTTGCTGGAGCCGGCGTGGTGGTCGATCTTGACGGTGCGGCCGAGGGCGTCGTTGTGGGTGGTGGTCGTGGGGGCGGTGGTGCCGCCCGGGTTGACGGTGACGCTGGTGTCCGCGTACGTCGTGGTGGTGATGTAGGTGAGCTTCGTGGCGCGGAGGGTTTCCTGCGTGACGGGGCGTTCCAGGCCGTCGTAGGAGGTGAGGGCCCGGCTGGGGATCAGGGTCGGGGACTTGGCCTTGAAGAGTTCGGGGGTGGGCTGGCCTTGGGCAAGGTAGGCGCTGGTCTGTTCGCGGACCAGGCCGTGGTCGTCGTACTTGGTGTCGCTGACGACGCGTCCGGGGCCGTGGGCTTCGGACTGGGTCTGGACCTGGCGCAGGAGCCCGTCGTAGATCGCGATCTGCTTGGCGTAGGTGCCGTCGTCCTTGATGGTCTCGACGGTGGTGGCGGCGGGGCGGGTCTCGGTGGGGGTGGCGCTGGCCCGCTGGTAGCTGATCTTGACGTTGGCGGTCTGGTTGCCGGTGGAGCGGGAGGGGGACCAGCCGCTGGTGAGGCGTCCGAGGGCGTCGTACTGGGTGCGGGTGACGCGGCCGTTGGCGTCGGTCACGGTGAGCGGCTGGGCCCGGCCGGGGTCGTAGGTGGTGGTGGTGGCGTGGCCGAGGGTGTTGATGGTCTTGATGGAGGTGACGGCTCCGCCGGTGTCACCGGGGGTGTATTGCGTCTCGGCCTTGCCGGTGAGGGGGGTGGTGACGGTGCGGATGCGGCCGAGGGGGTCGTAGGTGTTCGTGGTGGTGATGGCGTGGGCGGTGCCGGCTGCGTTGAGTTCGTGGGTGCCGGTGACGAGGCCCTTGGTGGGGGTGTCGCCGTAGTTGCCGCCGTCGAAGCTGTAGTGGATCGAGCTCTTGATCTCGGTGGCGGGGTCGGCGGTGGCGTAGTCGGCGCAGGTGGTGGCGGTGGTGCGCTTGTGCTTGAGGAGGCCGATGAGCCAGGCGTCGGTGTTGTGGACGAACGAGGTGTTCGTGCAGGTGATCTCGGAGAGGGTTTCTCCGGTGCCGTTGGGGGTGACGACGGCGGATTCGACCATGGCCGGCAGGCCGTAGGAGTCGCGGCTGAGGGTCTGCGAGCGCACGCCGCGCCAGCTGGTGCCGTCGGCCTGGATCTCGTCGGTGCGCTTGACGAGGGTGCGGAAGGCGCGCAGGCGGTCGAGGTCGGTGCCGTCTTCGGCTTCGCGGGCGCGGGAGGCGGTCTGGGTGGATTCGGGGAAGGTGAGGGTCCGCTTCAGGGCCTTGGGGGTTTGCCCTGCGTAGACGTAGGCGCGCGCGTCGTCGGCGTTGCGGAAGGTGAAGTCTTCGGCGGTCATGCCGGCGTACTGGGGGGCGTCGTCCGCGAGGAGGGTGACGGTGTTGGTGGAGTCCTTGACTTCTCCGCCGGTGCCCTGGAAGTAGCGGGTGACGGAGCCGGACTGGCGCTGGATGTTGCCGGTGGTGGAACTGGCCTTGGTGACGGCCACGCGGGCGTAGCCGCGCCAGTCGCTGTAGGTGCGCAGGGCGGGGCGGAGGAACTCGTCCTCGCTCTTGGCCCAGGCGGCCCCGCCGTAGCTGTATCTGGTGGTGATGGGCTGGGTGAAGAGGGTGGCGACCTTGTCCCGCTCGGTCACGGAGTGGACGACGTACTTGTTGAACCAGGCCTTGGCCGGGGTCTTCTCCTCGCCGTCGGGTGACCAGCGCACCGGGAAGCAGGTTCCGTTGGCCTTGCCGAGGTCTGTCGCGGGTTCGGCGTCGCAGCCGCCCTTGTACTGGACTTCGATGTCGGCGCCGGCTTCGGTGGCGACGACGCCGATGCGGGGGCGCGTGAAAGCGGGGCGCTTGTCACCTGGACCGGTGGGGACGAGGTTGGGGAGCTGCTTGTCCTTCAGGCGCAGGGCGAGGGGGGAGCGGGAGCCGACGGTGTAGTGGGCGAAGCTGACGCCGTCGTTGGACTGCAGCGTGCCGGTGGTGTCGCCGGGGGCGAAGCCCCGGCGGGTGAGGGAGTTGAGCCAGAGGCTCGGGGCGGTGTCGTACCAGTCTTCGGGGAAGGACTGGTTGAGGGTGTAGGTGTCGACCTTGCCGAGGCCGCTCTGGCCTGCGCGGGCAGCCTTGGTGGTGACCGATGCCAGGCGGAGCTGGGTCCAGAAGGAGGGGAAGCCGGGGCAGAGCTTGGAGGTGGACTTGCAGTTGAGGGAGCCGGGGGTGTCCCACCAGGGGCGGTAGGCGCCGGGGTCGTCGGTCTTGGCGAACTGGGCAGCGTCGCAGGCGGTGCCGGTCTTGAGGCAGCGCTGTGCGGTGGTGAACTCGACGAGGGCCGGGGGGTTCGTGAGGCTGGTGGAGCGCATGCCGTACTCGATGGTCTTCGGGTAGGCGGCGCGGTCGTACTGTTCGGGGGTGTTGCGCTTGTCGCGGACGGCGTAGTGGTTCGTCTCCTGGGCCCAGTTGACGATCATGACGTTGCCGTGGACGTCTTCGACCTTGTCGAGGCCCCAGCGCCAGGCCTGCTGCTTGTCCCGTTCCGGGTTCGGGTCTGTGCCGCAGCGGGAGTCGGCGAAGGTGGTGGTGTAGCAGGGTTCGCCGGGGTGGTTGCCGAAGACGGGGACGGTGGAGACGGAGTTGGTGTCCGCGTGGCCGCCGCCGACCTGGTTCTGGCCGAAGTAGTACTTGGTGCCGTCGGTGGTGGTGACGACCCAGTGCTCGCCGTTGTTGTCGCCGTTGGTGGCGCCGGTGCGGCGTTCGATGCGGGTGCCGTCGTCCTTGGCGGGGCGGTAGGTCTCGGTTGCGGTCTCGGGGTTGGTGCCGGCGGGGACGTCGCGGACGAGTTCGGTGGTGGAGCCGGCGAGGGACATGACCGCGTTGGGCGAGACCCAGCACAGGTCGCTGGTCTTGTTGGCCTTGGCCGTGTTGTTGGGGGTGCCGGCGGTGAGGGTCTTGGTGTCGTCCTTGCAGGTGCGGTAGCGGCGTTCGATGTGGCCGGGGTCGTAGTCCCAGCCTTCGCCGATCCAGGAGGCCTGCGGGGAGGAGACGGCGGTCTTGCCGTCGACGGTCTGCGAGTTGTACGAGAACGTGACGTTGGGGGCCGGGCCGGCGGGGGTGGGCGGTATGGCGAGGGGGTAGTTCCAGGTGAAGGCGCCGGAGGAGCCGCCCGCGGTCCACTTGCCGCTCGATGCGAGCGGGGTGGCCTTGAAGGAGCCGCCGGGGCCGGATCCGGAGTCGACGGCGCCGATGACGGCCTTGTCGCCGGCCGCGACCGGCGTGGCGGTGGAGGCAGTGGAGGCGGTGGTGTAGGAGGCCTGCATGACGCCGGAGCCGGCGGTGGTGGTGCCGGTGGCGGAGGCGGGGGCCACGGTGCCGTCGGCGGCGGTGTCGACGGTCGCGGTGATGGAGTGGGTGGTGGTGTCGTTGACCGTCTCGAGTTCCTCGAAGGCCTGGCAGGCTTCTTCGAGAGGGGTGGTCAGGTAGCACTCGGGGAACTGGACCAGGCGCAGGCGGGAGGCCCAGTCGGCGCCGTAGACGTTCTGGAAGGTGTTGTAGTCGAGGCCGACGGAGATGGGGACGGAGCCGGTCGACGGGGCCTGGACGGTGACCAGGGCGCCGATCTTCGTGAGGCCTTCGACGCCCTTGCTGATCTCGCTCGCGCGGTCGACGACGGTGGCCTGCCAGGTGCCGGTGGGCATGGGCTGGCCTGCGGCCTGGCCGAGCTTGACCGGTAGGTTGGGGACCTGGGTGAGGTCACCGTCCGCCGCCGCCTCTGTCACCGTCCGGGTGGCGGTGGCCGTCGTGAAGGAGGCCGGGCTGGTGGGCGAGCCGAAGGTGACCGAGCCGGTTTCCGCGGGGGGCGGGGTGGCGGTGCCGGCGGGTGCCTGTTCCAGGTTGGCGGGGACGTCGACCTTGAGTGATTCGAGGTCCTTCTCGAAGGTCTCGCCTTCGAGCGGCTTCTCCTCGGGCAGAGTCTCGAGCTCGAGAGGCTCCGTCGTCTCGAGGGTCTCGCGGCCGGTCTCGATCGTCGCGGGATCCGGTGGCAGGGCGAACGACTGCGTGGGCAGCAGGCCGATCAGGAGGGCGGCACCCAGCGCGGGTACCCCCATGCGCCGTGCACGGCGGGGCACGGGCGACATGCGACGAGACGGATTGCGACGGAACAAGGCGGGGTCCCCCCGGACCACTTGGAGCGAGACCGGAGACGGACCGCGCATCTTGACACTTCAGATAGATGCAGATTCTGCGGTCGAGTCGTGAAGGAATTCCAGCATGTAACAACACACGTGATGATCATCACGGAACGTAACGACATGGGTGCGTACGGAAGGGAAGTAAAGCTAACTTCCCTCCAAGGGGTGGACTGCGGGCCAACCTCGGACGAACAGCATGTATGCCACATCTTCTGGTGAATGACCCGCTCCCCGCAGGCACTTCACCCGACTTCGACCACTTCGCGCCTCCGCGCTCGCGCGAAGGCCGCGATGCGGCTGCCTGGTGGTGTTCCCGGCCGGACACCTCAGCGGGGCGTCAGCCCCTCCCGCCCTGGCATCGCGCGGGGTGACGGCCGGGGATTGATGGGACATCATCGGCTCGCCCAGCCATGCTCTGTGAAGAGTGCTCCGACCGGATTCACACACCGATCACATGGTGATCACACGCCAAGACGTCATGGCCGGCTCGTCGGTTCCACCGGTGCTGTGAGAGCCCGGATGTTGGGGGAAGGGGTCCTCACCGCATGACAGTAAGACAGCGCCGGCTGCCCGGACGCCGAGCGAGCGCGCTGGTGCTCGCCGCCGCGCTCGCCGCCGGAGGCATCACGTACGCGGGATTCCACACCGGTTCCGAAACCGCCCCCTCTTCTGCGCCGTCCGCAGACAAGACCGACGCCCACCCGCAGCCCAGGACCATCGACGGGCGCACCGCGCTCGCCCGGGCGAAGAAGTCGGGCAAGGCTGTGGAGGTGACGGCGGAGCGGACCGCGCGCTCGACCACCTGGGCGCGTCCCGACGGGCTGATGATGCTCAGGTCGTATGCCGCTCCGATATGGGCGAAGGTCGGCCAGGAGTGGAAGCCGATCGACACCACGCTGCGCCGGACCGGCGAGGGCTGGCAGCCGAAGGCGACGAACACGCACCTCGTGTTCTCCGCCGGCGGAGAAGGCGGGGAGCGTGCTTCGCGTGGGGGCGTGCGCCGGGTGTCGCTACTGCCCGCGCTGGCCGCGGAGGCGGGGACGGCGTCGCCGCTGGTGGCGCTGACGGTCACCGACGTCGAGGGCCAGGCGCACACGATCCAGCTGACCTGGCCCGGCACCGTTCCGGCGCCGGTCATCGACGGCTCGCGGGCGCTGTATCCGGAGATCCTGCCCGGTGCGGACCTGGTCCTGACGGCGGAGGACGACGGGTTCGCCCAGCTGCTGGTGGTCAAGAACCGGCAGGCGGCGGCAGACCCGCGCATCGCGCAGCTGTCCTACGGGCTCAGCTCTCCGACGCTCGACTTCCGTCTGGACCCGCTGTCCGGGATCGTCACGGCGGAGACCCCGCGGGGTGACGAGGTCGCCCTGTCGCCCACCCCGCTGATGTGGGACAGCAGCGGGGCCCCCGCCGTCACCGACGGCGAGGCCGGTGCGTCCGCCCAGCCCACGGCCTCGGAATCGCCCGAGGCGACGCTGCCCACCCCTCCCACCGCCGTCCCGGCGCCGACCTCCACCGAAGAGCTCGCCAACGACGTGGTGGACCCCGAGAACGAGGTGCTGCCCACCGCGACCGACGGAACCGCACCGGCCGTGAGCGACCCGCCGCTGCCCACCGTCCCGGGCGAACCCTCCCCCGCACCCTCGCAGCCCGAGGCGGGCGCCACGTTGAACCTGGCGCTGCTCAACGGCCCGTCACCCGAGTCCCGCGGCGACGTGGTCGAGGCTGACCTGTCCCAGGGCAACTGGACCCTCGCCCCGAGCACGGACTTCCTCAACGACCCCGCCACCGTCTACCCGGTCTTCATCGACCCCACGGTCAAGAAGCACACCCAGGACTGGACCACGGCCTACAGCCGCCACCCCAACGCCACCTTCTTCAACGGCAAGGACTTCAACAAGGGCGGCACCCACGAGGCCCGGGTCGGCTTCGAATCCGACACCTGGGGCACCTCCCGCTCCTTCTTCAACATCGCCTTCGACAAGAAGATCAAGGGCGCCAAGATCGAAAAGGCCACGCTGCGGCTTCTGGAGACCTACTCCTGGTCGTGCAGCGCCCGCTCGATGAGCGTCCACCTCACCAGCGCGGTCAACAGCCGCACCAACTGGAAGAACGCCCCCAGACTCCACGACGGGAACCTCGCCTCCCGGCCACGCAGCTTCGCCCACGGCTACAAGACCGGCTGCCGCGACGCGTACGAGACCTTCGACGTCACCGCCGCAGCCCAGACCACCGCCAACAAGGGCAAGGACACCATCACCTTCGGGCTGCGCGCCCGCAACGAGAACTCGCAGTACGCCTGGAAGAAGTTCCAGGCCGACGGCGACAACGCCCCCGTCCTCGAAGTCACCTACAACCGGCCGCCCCGCATCCCCTACGAGCTCGACCTCGGCCCCGACTTCAAGTGCACCAGCACCGCCCCCTACGTCCGTGTCGGCTCGACCGAGATCAGCTTCACCGCCCGGTCCGGCGACTGGGACGACAACCTCGACTACCTCGACTTCAACCTGTGGCCCTCCGGCAAGTGGGACACCACCGGTGACCTGCTCGGCTCGGCCGGGACCGTGTCCGTGGGCGCCGCCACCACCGACGCCAAGCGCTCCACCAGCGCCTACTCCACCTCCCGGCTCGTCAACAACACCCTGTACTCCTGGCAGGTCCGGGCCGTCGACAAGGCCGGGGTCACCTCGGTATTCGCCCCGTACAAGGCCCCCTGCCGCTTCATCTACGACAGCAGCGCTCCCAGGCCGCCCCGGGTCACCTCGACCGAGTTCCCCAACGCCGACGGCAACGAGAACTCCTTCGGCAACGAACCCGAAGACACGAACTGGTCGAAGAAGAAGTTCGGATCCACCGGCGTCGTCACCCTCCAGGCCCTGAACACCGACGTCGTCCGCTACGAATGGGGCTACAACACCAACAGCTTCCCCGAGTCGATCTCCCGCACGCTCGGCACCGCCACCACCGTCACTCAGAACATCAACGCCAAGCCGCCCGCCGCCGGCCCCAATGTGCTGTACGTGCGGACCGTCGACGGCGCCGGCCACGTCTCCGAACCGACGAAGTACTTCTTCTACGTCACCCCCAAGGAGCAGGCCGACGTCGCAGGCGACTTCACCGGCGACACCCTGCCCGACCTGTTCTCCCTCACCTCCGGCGGCAACCTGCGCCTGTTCCCCTCACAGCAGGCACCCGGCTCCAACCCCGTCAAGGGCAACGGCGACACCGACTTCTCCATGTCCGGCGCCTACCAGGAGAACCCCGACAAGGACCCCAACGGCGACAACCTGGAACCCTTCATCGCGCCCCCCGCCGGACACTTCTCCGGCGCCCTGATCACCCACAACGGCGACTTCTACGGCGGCGACGGCCTGCAGGACCTCATCGCCCGCGTCGGCGGCAAACTCTGGGTCTACCCCGGCGACGGATACGGCGCCGTCAACATCAACCGCCGCCGCGAAATCCTCCTCCCCGCCAACTCCCCCTCCCCCAGCGCCCTCTCCCAGATCGTCGCCACCGGAGACATCACCGGAGACGGCCTGCCCGACATGTTCGCCACCACTGGCGACCAGATGTGGGCCTTCATCGGCTACACCGGCGCCTCCTTCACCGAAGCCCGCCTGGTCGCCAGCTCCCCCTGGGCCGACCGCGACATCCTCACCGTCGCCGACATCAGCGGCGACAACGTCCCCGACCTCCTCTTCCGCAGCGCGGAAACCGAACGCGGCCTCCTGCTGCGCCACGGCAAGCCCGCCGCGGGCGGCGGCGTTGACCTCGCCTCACTGACCACCGCCGCCGGCTCCAAAACCGGCCAGGACGAGGTCTACGGCACCACCGGCTGGGGCAAGAGCAACATCCCCAAGATCATCGGAACCCCCGACGTCAACAAGGACGGCATACCCGACCTGTGGGCATGCCTCTCCGACGGACGCCTCTACTTCTACCCCGGCGGCCGTACCACCCACGGCACCCGCTTCCTCTCCAGCGCAAGCGGCTGGCTGACCGCCACCACCATCGGCTGAACCAAGCCTCGGTGCCCGCGCTCTGCCCGGGCACCGAAGCTTGGACCCGGGAAACCATGGGGGCACCCCACTACACCCGCCCCACCCACCACGCGCGCCCACACGGAACAGTGGCCGAGGGCCGGGATACGAGCACCCAGGTCAGGACCGCTCCCTCCTACGAGGAGAGCGGTTCCGCGGCAGCTGGCCCCGACACTCGCGGGGGGGGAGAGAGAGAGAGCCCACGTGTGTGTCCAGGGCTTCGCCATGTCACGGCATCCCTGGTGGGGCAGGAAGGCGGCGTGCGCCGGTAAGTCCGCTGGTGGCATGCCCGCGCGGGAGATGGAACAGCTCCGAGCGATCACGGGCACCCCGTCGGATCAGGTCCGAGCAGGGAGACAGCGGATTAGGCAGCCCGCACCCGGTGTGTGGCGGGCAGAGCCCCCCGCGATCTACCGCCCAGCACACTTCAACCCTCTCGGCGGTCGCGCCAAGAGGAGCCGGCCGACGACCCACCCGATGAGGGCCTGAGGGCAGCCACGTATCTGGGCTCCCACCACTCTCAGCCCGACACCGCCGGACTGCCGATCCCACGCTACGACGTACCGCGTCTCGCCTCGCTCCCCCATTCCCCACCCACCTGCGTCGGCCCGCGCAGCACCCATCCCATGGCCCATGGCCGACACCGCTCGAACAACTCCACCTCTCCGTGGTCAGCGCCATGCCCACGTCCCAGACCTCGGGCGTTCGCAACTACAACTCCGAAGATCAATCGCAGGACCAGTAACCGGCGGCCCGGAGAACACCCTCTCCGCGACCGGCCAGAAAGGCACTACAAGGATGCTGAGACGAGGAATCAGGGTGCTCACCGCCCTGCTGGCGGCCGCGGCCCTCACCGCGGGAATACCCGCACCCGCACAGGCCGCAACAGGCGATCCTGTGCCGGTCAAACGCCAGCTGACCGTGCTGACGTGGAACATCTGCGGCGAGACGCTCGTCCCTCGCGGCGGGAGCGGATACTGCCCGCGCCGGCCCGACGTGCAGGGCAAGGCGCTGAAGGTGGCCGAGCTGGCACGGAAGTACCAGGCCGACGTCATCATGCTCCAGGAGGTGTGCGGCTACCAAGGCGACATCAACGCCACACCCCAGCCCAACGCGGCACCCAATCCCAAGCTGTTTCCCGGGGCGAACTCAAAGAGCCACATGGCCTTCCTGCAGGCAGACCTCACAAGCGAATGGACGGTGCGGCACGCGGCCGGCAGCCGGCCGACGGACAAGGAGTCCTACTGCCGTAACTCCACTGAGGAAGGCTACGGCGAGATCGGCGGGAGCATCGGCGTGCTGCTCGCCGTGAAGGGAACGATGCACGACGTCCGCACCATCGAGACCGTGACCGACACCTCCCTCGAACGCTCGATGCCCGCGCTCTGCGGCCGGCTCGTCGGCTGGCCCGACCAGCTGTGCACCACCCACCTCATCGCGGGCGACAACACGGTCCAGCGGGCGCAGATGACCGAGATCAAGAACCGGCTCGGGGCGGCGTGGGCCCAGGGCACGGTGATCGGCGGGGACTTCAACGGCAACCTCGACGACCCGGACCTGACCGCCGCCCACGATGAGCTCGACGCATGTGAGACGAACACCTTCACCCACCAGACCTGGGCCGCCGACGAGACAACGGCCCGGACCTGGAACATGGACCACCTCTTCGCGAGCAAGCTGAGCGCCGGCACCCGCTGGACCTCCTGCCTCGCCGACCACGAGGCGATGGACAAGACACAGAACCTGGCCGGCACGCAGCCCGACGGGTGGTCCGACCACGCGCCGGTCATCGCCACCCTGCGTCACACTCCCGTTCCGGGCGACATGACCGGCGACGGCAAGCCCGACCTCGTCGCCATCGACAACGCCGGCAAGCTGCGCCTCTACCCCGGCACCGGCACCGGCGCGCTCACCGCCCCCCTCACCATCGGCAACAGCGGATGGACCGGCGCCTCCATCGCCCACCGCGGCGACTGGAACGGCGACGGCACCGAAGACCTCCTCGCCCGCGTCAACAACGAACTGCGCATCTACCCGAACCAGGGCGACGGCACCCTCACCAGCTGGACCACCCTGCCCCTCTCGCTGCCCGTAACCGCCCGGGTCGCCGCCGTCGGAGACCTCGACCTCGACGGCGCACCCGACGCGGTGGTCTCCTTCAACGACACGCTCTACCGCTACGACAGAGTCGGCGCCACCTCATCCCCTCCGGCGCCACTGGTAAAGATCAGTTCTCAGGGATGGGCGGACCAGGACATCACCGGCGTAGGCGACGCCAACCACGACGGCCGGCCCGACCTCCTCACCCGTCAGCGCAGCGGCACCGACGCCGGCAAACTCTGGTACCACCGAGGCCTTCCCGACGGCACGTTCGCCAGCCCCACCCAGTACGGCCACGGCTACACCACCACCGCCCGCCCCCTGATCACCGCCGCGGCGGACGCCGACAGCGACGGCGTCGCCGACATGTGGGCAACGACCAGCGACGGAACCGGACGGCTCCTCTACTACAAGGGCGGAACGAACACCGCTGGAAACCCCGTCGACGGCCCCTCCACCGAAGTAGGAACCGGCGGCTGGAACACCACCATCACCGCACTCGGCTGAAAGCCCCCCGGGGCAAAACCACGACGGGACGAATGGAAAGCTCTGCCCTTTTCGCACCGCGAGGGGGTGCGAAAAGGGGAGGGAAGAGATGTCCATCGATCCTGGGGGCGGGTGCGGGAGCACTGGTCCTGAGCGGATCGGGGATGTGGCTCGCGTCGGTGACCGGTGAGCGGCCCGAGAACGAGCCCTACGCGCCCCAGGCGCTGGAAGAGGCCCTGTGGCCCGACGCCTGGCCGGTCACAGTCAGAATGCCGTTCCTCGGATCGAACGCCGCATCCTGGAAGAGCGGCATCGAAGGCATGCCACTGCCCCCGGCCAAGGCCGGACCAGGCCTGACGGAGGCACAGGTCTACGCGGGCCTCGACTCCGTCCATGACTTCCTCGTCGACACCAATCTGTCCGACACCACCCTCACCGGCGCCGCGCCCGTACAAGCACAGGCCCTGACCGCGGCGGACGACCCCGCGCGCCGTCTCCTGGACCAAGCCCTCACCCACCGCGGCGAAAGCCCCGATCCGCTGCGGCTCATCCCCCGCTTCGACCCGGACGATGTACGTGTGCACGGTTCCCCCAGAATCAAGGGAACCATGTCCTACCAGGTCGTAGCGGGCGAACTACTCGTCAAGGCGGACTACACCTTCGTCTACGCGGTCACCAAGTCCAGCGGCGGCAAGGAAATCGTCCCGGACGGCCTCGAAGCCACCCGGGTCGTCGTACGCCACAGTCTCGAGTTCACCGTCCACGACGGCCGAGTGAGCCCCCGCGCGTACAAGGTCGCCATCGGCAACAACGACTGCACCGCCCCCGACGACGGGTTCATCCACCCCCTCTTCTCCGACGACACGAAGAAGACCACGGTCTGGCCCCGCACCGCCCCCTACACACAAACCCCCAGCGCGGCCGACACCAACCCCTGCCGTCGGCCCACCCACACCTGATAACACCAACCGCCGGACGGGAAGCGCCGGACGGGAAGCGCCGGATGGGAAGCACCCTCCGGGTACACCGGGGTGCTCGTATGCGGGACCACCGTGTACCCGTGGCCCTACATCAGCGTTCCCGTCGATGCGCCCGGCATGACCCTGCACTGGGGTTTCGCGTACGCGCCGCCTGGCGGCGACCTCGCCACGGCCGTGCAGGAGGCCCGCAGCGCGGGTAGCCGTCCGGCGGACGACCGGCACGGCACCGGGAAGATCGTCGTCAAGACCGCCGCCTCCGCCGCCCTGAACACAGTGGCCTTCGACGTCCCGGACGTTCCCGCCAGGGGAACGGTCTACCAGCAGATGCGCGTCCACGCCGTCGACGCCGGAAGGTTGACCCTCGGCTTCAGGATCGCCGAAGGCCAGCTCTGGCACTGGCCCGGGAGGATCCCTCTGGGCAACGTCACCACGGATCCCGGCGCCTCCTGCTCATACCGTGCGGGCCAGCTGCACGTTGACGCGATGAACCTGGACTGCCGTGTCGAGCCCGGTAAGCACACCATCGGCTACGAGCTGACGGCGCCGGTGGACCTGAAGAGCCTGGGGTTCCACGCCGTGTCGCGTTACGACATCTACGACGCCGACACCCTGGACAGCACAGTCGTCCAGCGGAGCAAGCCGTTCACGGTGTTCGGCAAGCCGGCCTTCCCGATCCACCACCTCCTGGCTCGCGACACCACAGGCAAGCTGTGGAAGTACACCGGCACCCGAAATGCCTCCGCCCCCTTCTACGCCCGGGACGAGATCGGCGGGGGCTGGCAGACCTACCACGTCCTGACCTCCCTCTCCCCGTACGAGCAGGGCTTCTACTACCTGGCCGACCGGAAGCCGTCCGCCGTCACGCGCGGCCTCGGTGACGTCGTCGCCCGCGACGCGTCCGGCGTCCTGTGGTACTACGACCGCCAGCTTGGCGGTGCCCCGTACGCCCCCCGCGTCAAGGTCGGCGGCGGCTGGAACACCTACGACCAGCTCTTCTGACACCGCACCTCAACGCCACCGTCACGGCACCAGGACCCGCCCCAGACTGGAAGAGAAACCAGCCTCGGGCGGGCCCCGGTGCGAGCCGCTCCGTGCAACCCGCTCTGGACCGGCCTAACTCTCCGGGCCACGTCCCCGGGCATGGCGCACCCGCGGCCGGTCAGGCGCGGCTTTTGTAGTGCCGCGGACGACGGTGGACTCACACGCCCCGCGACAGACCTGTACACCTGGCGCAGTCGAGCGCTCCCCGGGAGGGAGTCGTCAGGTGCGCTTTTCCGAGTTGGTGCGGAACTGCAGGGCGATATCGGCGGCGTGGGAGAGGCTCTGCTCGTCCATCAGCATGATCCGGCCCCATGTGCCGGAGTCGGTCCAGGCGCACACGATGGGGCGTCCGGCGGCTGAGGTCGCGAAGCCGCAGCTCAGTTTGCCGCCCCAGGGGCCCGCCTCGAAAGCGGTGACCTCGGTGGCCTGTGCGCCGGCGAAGAAGTTGCGCAGTTCGTGGGTCGTGGTCTGCGAGTGTTTGGTCTCGGCCAGCTTTGTGTCCCATTCGACGGCGTTGATCTGCAGCACTGCGCCGACCGGTCCTTGTCCGGGGCCGTCGTAGAACCATTGTTTGCCCGATGGCGCCTTGCCCGAGGTCATCTGCTCGTACTCGGCGGCCTGGGTGCCGGTGACCAGCCGGTACCCGCCGACGCGAGGAGCTGCGTCGATGACACGGTTGACCTTCGACGGCGCCGTCGCGGTGGTCGAGGTTTGAGGCGAGGGCTCCTGGACCACAGGGGTCGCCTCGGCGGCCGGGGGTTCTCCCTCGTAGGTGAACGCCCGTAGCAGTCCCGCTGCGGCGAGAACCAGCAGTACGCCACGGACGATGTTCTCCCGGCGTATGGCAAGGGCCGTGGCCTGCTCGGCGGTGACCCCGCCGGTCGGCCTGGGACCGCGGCGCCAGGTCCGGGTGGCAATCCAGATGACGACCAAGGCTATGGCGGTGGCGAGGAGCACTCCTACTGCCTGGCCGTCGGTGAAGCTCTCCGAGCTGGGGTCGACAGACGACATGATCATGGCGGAATCGTAAAGATCCTTGCAGGTGTTCCCGCATCGCGGCGGAGTCACGGTCGCGCATTGATCGGCTGTGCGAGACGGCCGGCAGGGACCATGCGAAGCTCCGGCTTGCGGGATTGCTCTGCTCGGACCGTACAACCATTGGCCGTGCCGTGAGTCTGTTTCGGTGGACGGGTGCAAAGCGTGCCCGGAGCTCGACGAAGGACATGCACGTGCACCACCCTCGCAAAACCCGGCTGCGTCTCGCCGCGGCCGTCACCACCGCCCTCGCCATGACCTTGAGCGGCGCTGCCCTGGCCGTGCCCGCACAGGCCGCGCCCGTGGCTGCGGGCCTGGCGGGGAATGACGTCAAGGTCGTCCCCTTTCCCGGTGCCGAGCTGACCGACGCGGGACTGACCGGTTTCCTCACCCGGCCCGAGCGAAACCTGTCTCGTACCTATACGCGTTTCGTGGACGGGGCCACGTTCGAGTATGACGACGACCGCGTTCAGCTGCGTTCCTCGCTGAGCACCGACTACCTGGTGCAACGAAGCAGCGGGAAGGTCACTGTCACCGACCTGGGCGACTCTGCCGTGTTCGAGGTGCCTTTGCGCTGGGGGGCGGGCCAGGTTCCCGACTACGTCGGCGCCGCGGCGGACTGCGTCTTCACGACCACCACGACCAGCGCGGGCACGCAGTTCGAGCAGCACAGCGCCGCGCGTGGCACGGTGGCCGTGACGGGCCTGCCGGCCGGGGCGACGGATCTCGCGGTCGTGCCGGGTACCCCGCAGGAGGCGATCGTCACCTTCACCGCCGGCGGCAAGCCGGCCTGGGGCCTGATCGACCTGGCCGACGGCACCGTCGGCGAGGTCCGCTACCGTGCGGTTGACGGTGGCCGCGGTGCCCTGGCCGTCTCCGCCACCCACGCCGCGTGGACCGAACGCGCCGGGATCCAGACCGCGACGCTGTTCCTCCTCGACCGCGCCACCGGCAAGGTCAAGCAGCTCCCCCTCCCGGACGGCGGCACCACGCATGAGCCCCATCTCGGGCTCGTCGGCGACTGGGTCGTCTACGGCGAGGCAGACCGGCTCGAGGATGCGCTGGAGAACCCGCTGCACGGCCTCACCGCCTACCACCCCGTCACCGGCGAACGCGTCCGGCTCATCGACCACCTCACCTCGGCAGCCAGCGCGCCTGATGCCCTGTACGCCAGTGGCGGCACCGTCGCCGGCGGCCAGGGAGCCTTCAAGATCACGGTCAATGCCGCCGGGCGGCCGGTGGTGACCCAGGTGGCCGCCGACGGTCAGCCGATCACCGTCGCCATCACCGGGCACAACGTTCCCGCCGTCATCGACTTCGAGCAGAACGACGGCGTCGCGCGCCTGCGCTGGGACGTCTCGCGCGAGGCCGTGGAGATCCGCGCCACGCTGCGCCACCAGCGCACCGGCAAAACCCAGACCAAGAGCGTCTCCTACCCCTACATGCCGCACCTGGCCCTGGACTGGGAAGGGGACATCGGCTACCAGGACGAGGCGGCCCCCAACGGCGCCTACACCTGGGAAGTCACGGCCAGGCCGCTCAACGGCATCGGTCCCGCCGCCGTCGCCAAGGGGTCCTTCACCGTGGTCCGGTCCGTCCAGCCGCACGACTTCGACGACAACGGCTCCCCCGACCTGCTCACCACCGACGCCACCGGCAGACTGTGGCGCTCCGACACCTTCTACACCAGGCGCTGGAACCGGCCCGAACAGCTGCAGGCCGGCGCGGACAAAGCGCTGATCGGCGGCGGCTGGCAGGTCTACGACCGGATCGAGACCGTCGGGAACGTTGCCGGCAGCCGCGTCGGAGACATCGTCGCCCGCGACAAGACCGGCGTCCTGTGGCTCTACCAGGGCAACGGGCTCGGCGGCTTCGCCGGCCGGATCCGTATCGGCGGCGGCTGGCAGACCTACGAACAGCTCGCAGGCGGCAGCGACCTCACCGGCGACGGCCGGCCCGACCTCCTCGCCACCGACCGGACGGGCACCCTCTGGCTGTATCGAGGCACCGGCAACACCCCAGCGCCCTTCGCCTCCCGGGTGAAGGTCGGCGGCGGCTGGGGAATCTACAACGAGCTCACCGTTCCTGGAGACCTCGGCGGCGCCCCGTCCGGCGACCTGATCGCCCGCGACAAGACCGGCGTCCTGTGGCTGTATCTGGGCCGCGGCGACGGCACATTCACCACACGCCAGCAGATCGGCGGCGGCTGGCAAACCTATACACACCTCGCCGGCATGGGAGACGCGGACGGCGACGGCCGGCCCGACCTCCTGGGCCTCAGCGCCAAGAACGGCGTATGGCTCTACCGAAGCACAGGTGAACGGCACGCCCCCTTCCAAAGCCGCCAGGCCACAACAGAACTGACAGCACCAGCCAACGCCACACTGCCCGCCACCTGAAAAACCATTGCCGTACCGATCTTGGTGGACATGGGTTTGAATGCGGCGGCCCGGCCGGGCGATCTTCGCTCTGTCCGTGCATGAAGACAGGGCCTCTGGTGCAGCTCAAGGTCGTCGAGACCTTGAGCACACCAGGAGGCCCTGCCGACGGCATCCGGGCGCCTTCACCGCAGAGACGACACAACGCCTCGTCTCTGCCACCTAAACGCCAATCCTATTCCTGATCAGCGCAAAAGCGCCCGTCACTCTCGGAAGAACAGCGGCTTCTAACTGGCCCGGGCGGGAATCGTGTCAGAGGGCTGGTCTAGGTTTGGCCTGTGAACCACAGCAGCTCCACGGCCGGGGCGCCCCGCGAGCCTGCCTTGCCGTCCTACCAGGTAGTCCTAGCGGAGACTGATTGGGGTTCGCTCCAGACGGCTTTCGGGGACGGTGAGTGCCTTCCCAAAGTCCTGGCACGGTTGCTGGAGCCTGATCCCAAGGTGCAGGTCACCGCTTTGTCGGAACTGAGTGAGCTGGTCAGTCACCAGAACAGCATCTACGAGGCCACCGCCCCCGTCGCCATGTGTGTCGCCGGCATCCTCGCCCACCCGGCGACCATGACCCTCCGGCCGTATCGCAACGTTCCCATCCGCGCGACGCTGTTGAACTGGTTGGTTTCCACGGCCTACGACGCCTCCGATGAGATTGCGGGCCGCACGGAGCAGTACTTCGCTGGCTTCCTCGCCCCCGGCACCATCGTGGCGGCCTTCCGGGACCTGCGCCCGATGCTTTATCGAGCCGTCGCGCCCTTCCTGCAGGACAGTCACGAGGACGTGCGCGAAGCCGCCGGCTTCGCCGCGCTCATCCTCGCCGAACACCCCGCGCTCGCCCAGCACCGCGATCACCTCGCCGCGCACGCGCGCCGCATCCTGGACACCAGCAGCAACGCCCCCAACCGGCGCGTTGCCTGGAAGGCCCTCGAAGCATGGGGCCACGACGTCACCGGCATTGAACCTTTCCAGGAGGAGCCCTGGGTCCACGGGCCACACAGTGACGGCCGCGGCGATCTCGAACCTCCCTTCTGGCTGACAGGCGAACGGCCCACCGACCCACGGATGTGCAGCTAAGGGCTCGCAGAGAATCAAGGTGTTGCTTCTCTCGATTCGGCTCGTTGGTGTGGTATGCGCATATCTGACGAGGTCGGTGGTCAACTTGCGGTGAGGTTCCAGGTGTTGTTCCCGCACCTGGACGAGCGGCAGCGCCGTCTGCTGGTGGGGGCCGAGGCCAGGATCCTGGGCCACGGGGGGATCCGGGCGGTCGCCCGGGCGGCTCAGGTCAGCGAGACCACCGTCCGCAAGGGGGTGGACGAGTTGGAGGCGGGGGTGGAACCTCTGGGCCGGGTCCGCCGTCCCGGTGGCGGGCGCAAGCGGGCCGCCGAGGTGGATCCAGGACTGCGGCCCGCGCTGCTGGCGCTGGTCGAGCCGGACATGCGAGGGGATCCGATGTCACCGCTGCGGTGGACGACGAAGTCCACCCGCAGACTCGCCGCCGAGCTCACCAGGCAGGGCCACCGCATCTCGGCGGATACCGTCGCCGACCTGCTGCGGGAGGAGGGGTTCAGTCTCCAGGCCAACGCCAAGACCCTCGAAGGAAGGCAGCATCCGGACCGGGGTGCCCAGTTTTGCTACATCAGCGACCGGGCCAAGGAGCATAGGGGCGCCGGCGACCCGGTGATCAGCGTCGACACCAAGAAGAAGGAGCTGGTCGGCCAGTACAAGAACGGGGCCGCGAGTGGCATCCGAAAGGACTGCCGGCCCAGCTCAGGACCCATGACTTCCTGGACCGCCAGAGACCGGGCAAGGCAATCCCGTACGGGATCTACGACGTCGCCGCGAACACCGGCTGGGTCAGCGTCGGCACCGATCACGACACGGCCGCGTTCGCCGTCGCCTCCATCCGCCGCTGGTGGCAGGCCCGCGGAAGCCACGACTACCCACGGGCCGGCCGGTTGCTGATCACCGCGGACGCGGGTGGCTCCAACGGATACCGCACACGCGCCTGGAAGACCGAACTCGCCGCCCTGGCCGCCGAAACCGGCCTGGAGATCACGGTCTGCCACATGCCGCCGGGCACCTCGAAGTGGAACAAGATCGAGCACCGG
>NZ_JBHTST010000126.1:0-26208 GCF_042794995.1 Streptomyces sp. NPDC056503 | reverse complement strand
CTGGGAACGACGCGACGACATCCACGAAGCCTTCCTCGGCCTCGCGACCTGCCTCATCACCCACCGACACGTCCAACGCCTTTGTTAGGACCTCTTAGGGGAGGCGGGGCTTACGGCCACGAGAAGGCGGGCGTACGGAGAGCGAGGCGTACGGCGACGGGGCGTACGGCGACGGGAAGAGGCCCCGCCGTTCGGCGGGGCCTCTTCCCGTACGTCTGTGTCTCCGGGGGCGCGGGTCAGGACAGGATGTCCGCGTCCGCCTCCGCCGGGGTGGTGGGCCAGCTCATCCGGATGGTGCCGCCGTCCTCGCCGGCGGTCACCTGGACGTCGTCGACGAGCCCGCGGATCACCGCGAGACCCATCTCGTCCTCGCCGTCGGCCTCGTCGGACTCCTCCGTCGGGGCCCCGGCGCGCGCGCCGGGGACACCGGCGGCCGCGCCCGAGCCGGGCACCTCGTCACCGACCTCGATGGAGAACGTCTTCTCCTCCTCGGTCAGCACGACCCGGATGGGCGTGGTGACGCCACTGAGGCGATGCAGCCCGACCGCGCGAGAACACGCCTCGCCGACAGCGAGGCGCACCTCGTCGAGGACCGCCTCGTCCACCCCGGCCCGGCGCGCGACCGCGGCCGCCACCAGGCGGGCCGTGCGGACGTGCTCGGGCTGGGCGCTGAAGCGGAGTTCAACGGTGGCCATGGGATCCCCCCGGTCAGTCGACCGCGTTGACGGCCTCGTCGACCGAGGTGTGGATCGGGAAGACCTTGGTGAGGCCCGTGATCCGGAAGATCTTGAGGATGCGCTCCTGGTTGCAGACCAGGCGCAGCGAGCCCTCGTGCGCGCGCACGCGCTTCAGCCCACCGACGAGCACGCCGAGGCCGGTGGAGTCGAGGAAGTCCACTCCCTCCATGTCGACGACCAGGTGGTAACTGCCGTCGTTCACCAACTCGACCAACTGCTCGCGCAGCTTGGGCGCGGTATAAACATCAATCTCGCCACCGACCTCGACGACCGTACGGTCGCCGCCAGCTCCGGGCACAGTGCGAGTCGACAGGGACAGGTCCACGGATCCTCCAGCACCTTGCTATCGGGCGTTCGCTCCTCGGATCTCCCGGGCGGAGTCAGAGAACGAATCGCCAGCCGCGATGGCATTCAATCACTTACCAGCAGCCATGCACGACGCCTTGGAAGCATTGTCCGTCACGCCGGTGACACACTCGGTGCCGATGGCCAGGAATCACCACACCGCTCGACCCGCCGGGGACACGGGCAGCCGCCCCTCTCCGCACCGGGTCCTCGAACGGCTCACCTCGGGTGAGAGCCGCGCCGCGCGCATCACTCATATGGAGCACATGCCCGCTCGGACGGGCCGTCATGCCGTCTGGCCGGACCGCATCCGCTCCGAGGTGATCGCCGCGATCCAGGAGGCCGGGATCGACCACCCGTGGGCCCACCAGGCCGAGGCCGCCGAGCACGCCCTCGACGGCACGTCCGTGGTGATCGCCACGGGCACCGCCTCGGGCAAGTCGCTCTCCTACCTCGCCCCGGTGCTCTCCACCCTCCTCGACGGCGCGGAGGCCGCGAACGGTCGCGGGGCGACCGCCCTCTACCTCTCCCCCACCAAGGCCCTCGCCGCCGACCAGCGCCGCGCCGTCCGTGAGCTGGCCGCCCCGCTCGGCAACCGGATCCGGCCCGCCGTCTACGACGGCGACACCCCGGTCGAGGAGCGCGAGTGGGTCCGCCAGTACGCGAACTACGTCCTCACCAACCCCGACATGCTGCACCGGGGCATCCTGCCCTCCCACCCCAGGTGGTCCTCCTTCCTGCGCTCCCTGCGCTACGTCGTCATCGACGAGTGCCACACCTACCGGGGCGTCTTCGGCTCCCACGTCGCCCAGGTCCTGCGCCGGCTGCGCCGGGTCTGCGCCCGGTACGGCTCCGATCCGGTCTTCCTGCTCGCCTCCGCCACCTCCGCCGACCCGGCCCGCGCCGCCGGCCGTCTCACCGGCCTGCCCGTCACCGAGGTCTCCGACGACGCCTCCCCGCGCGGCGAACTGGTCTTCGCCCTGTGGGAGCCGCCCCTGACCGAACTCCAGGGCGAACGGGGCGCGCCGGTCCGCCGCAGCGCCACCGCCGAGACCGCCGACCTCCTCACCGACCTCACCCGGCAGGGCGTCCGCACGGTCGCCTTCGTCCGCTCCCGGCGCGGCGCCGAACTGATCTCGGTGATCACCCAGGAACGGCTCGCCGAGACCGACCGGGCCCTCGCCCGACGGGTCGCCGCCTACCGGGGCGGCTATCTGCCCGAGGAGCGGCGCGCCCTGGAGCGGGCCCTGCACTCCGGGGAGCTCCTCGGCCTCGCCGCCACCACCGCCCTGGAGCTGGGCGTGGACGTCTCCGGCCTCGACGCCGTCCTCATCGCCGGCTACCCCGGCACCCGGGCCTCGCTGTGGCAGCAGGCCGGCCGGGCGGGCCGCTCCGGCGAGGGCGCCCTCGCCGTCATGGTCGCCCGCGACGACCCGCTGGACACCTTCCTCGTCCACCACCCCGAGGCGATCTTCGACCAGCCGGTCGAGTCGACCGTCCTGGACCCCGACAACCCCTACGTCCTCGCCCCCCATCTGTGCGCCGCCGCGTCCGAGCTCCCCCTCACCGAGGCCGACCTCGCCCTCTTCGGCCCCGCCGCCCCCGGCCTCATGCCGCAGCTGGAGGCGGCCGGGCTGCTGCGCCGCCGCGCCGGCGGCTGGTACTGGACCCGCCGTGAGCGGGCCGCCGACCTCGCCGACATCCGGGGCGGGGGCGGCAGCCCGGTCCGGATCGTCGAGGAGGGCACCGGCCGGCTCCTCGGCACCGTCGACGAGGCCGCCTCCCACACCGCCGTCCACGAGGGCGCCGTCCACCTCCACCAGGGCCGCACCTACCTGGTCCGCAAGCTGGACCTGGCGGACTCCGTCGCCCTCGTCGAAGAGGCCGTCCCGCCGTACTCGACCACCGCCCGCGACACCACCTCCATCCGCGTCCTGGAGACCGACACCGAGATCCCCTGGGGCTCCGGCCGCCTCTGCTACGGCTCCGTCGAGGTCACCAACCAGGTCGTCTCCTTCCTGCGCCGGCGCCTGATCACGGGCGAGGTCCTGGGCGAGAGCAAGCTCGACCTGCCGCCCCGCACCCTGCGCACCCGGGCCGTGTGGTGGACGGTCACCGAGGACCAGCTCGACGCCGCCCGGATCACCCCGGAGATCCTCGGCGGCGCGCTGCACGCCGCCGAGCACGCCTCCATCGGCATGCTGCCGCTCTTCGCCACCTGCGACCGCTGGGACATCGGCGGCGTCTCCGTCCCGCTCCACCCGGACACCCTGCTGCCGACCGTCTTCGTGTACGACGGGCACCCGGGCGGCGCCGGCTTCGCCGAACGCGCCTTCCACACCGCCCGGGCCTGGCTCACCGCGACCCGCGAGGCGATCGCCTCCTGCGAGTGCGAGGCGGGCTGCCCGTCCTGCATCCAGTCCCCCAAGTGTGGCAACGGCAACGACCCCCTCCACAAACGCGGCGCCGTCCGCCTCCTCACGGAACTCCTCCGAGAGTCCCCCACGGAGACCGAACCGACGGACGGCGGCACGGCGGAAGACGGCACGGCGGAGCGAGGCTCCGCGGAGGACGGCTCCGCGGAGCGGAACGCACCGCAGAAGGACCGACCGCAGGAGGACTGACCCCGGGGGGGGAGGACTGACCGGAGGAGGGCTGACCGGAGCAGGACCGACCTCGGGAGGATCGACCTCGGGAGGATCGACCGACGGCGGACCTGCGGGAGGAGGGCACGCGGGAGGAGGACCTGCCGGAGGAGGGCGGACCGCCTAAGGAGGGCCGCCCGGAAGCGACCCGACCGGAGGCAGCCCTGCCCCAGGCGGACCTGCCCCAGGTGGACCGACCGGAGGCGGGACCGGTCCCGGCTGACCGACCGGAGACGGGCCCGCACCGGGGAGGGCGGTCGGAAGCGGGCCGACCGGGGCGGGGCCCGCGCGGGCCCTGACCGTCGGGGCCCAGGGCCCTCGGACCACCCGGGCCGTCACCTCCGCCTCCGCGCCGGTCACCCCGCAGCGGACCAGCTCGGCGCCCTGCGCGGCAGCGACCCGGCCGGCCACCGCGCACGCCTCCGCCTCTCCCCGAAGCGCCCGGTCGGCGGCGGCGAGGGCCGCGAGGTCGGCGGCGCCACCGGCCCGGTGCCGGGCGGCCACCGCCTGCCCGAGCGCCAGCACCGCCCCGAAGACCACGCACAGGGCGCAGGCCGCGAAGGCCGTCCACACGCTCGCGACGCCCCGGTCGCCGTGTCCGCCCCTCACACCGGTCCACCTCCCCCGACCGTGTCCTCGGCGAGGGCCGCCGCCCCGGCCCGCAGGGTGACGCCCAGGCCGCCCGGCCCGGGAGCGGCGGACTCCACGGTCACCCGCCACAGCTCGCCTTCCCGCGTCACCGCCACCCGGGCGCCCTCGGGCGCGGCGGCCCTGGCGGCGGCCGTCACGGCCTCCGCGGGCTCCGACCGGGCCGCCGCCCGCGCCCCGGCCCTGGCCGCGTCCACGCACCGGATCTGCGCGGCGGACGCGGCCAGCGCCCACAGCAGCGCCATCGCGAAGAGCGCCAGCACGGGCAGCACCACCGCCGCCTCCACCGTCACGGCTCCCCGATCCCGTTCAGAACGGCGCATCGAGAGCCTTCGTGACCAGCGACTCGAGGGCTCCCGAGACGGACCCGCCCGTCATCACCTTGTAGAGCACGGCGGCCACGGCGGCCGCCGTGAGCGTGCCCAGCGCGTACTCGACGGTGCTCATTCCGGTGTCGGTCCGCAGGGCCGCCCGCCGGGCCGTCCAGAGCCCCCGCAGCGCCGTCCGTACCCACCTGTACGTCGTTGCCATCTCCCTCTTCCTTCCGTTCGCAGGTTCGCTTCGTCACGTCGTCACGTCGTCACGTCGTCACGTCGTCACGTCGTGTGTGTCAGGTCGTGTGTCGTTCAGGGGCCGAGCAGGCCCGCCGCCAGGCCGATCACCACCGGGGCCACCCCGACCGCGAGGAACGCGGGCAGGAAGCACAGCCCCACGGGCGCGCTGATCAGGACCTCGGCCCTGCGGGCCCGGGCGGCGGCCGTGCGGGCGCTCGCCGCCCGCAGCCCGGCCGCGTGCCGGGCCACCGCGTCGGCGGCGGGCGCCCCGGAGGCGTCGGCCCGCTCCAGGCAGCGGGCGAGCCCCCCGGCGCCCGGTATCGCGCCGAACCTCCCCCACACCTCCGCCGGTTCGCCGCCGAGCCGCAGCTCGGCGGCGGTCCGCAGCAGTCGCTCTCCGAGCGGCCCGCCCAGCGACCGCCCCACGGCCTCCGCCGCCTCGCCCGGTCCAGCTCCGGCCGAGGCGCAGGCCGCCAGCAGATCGGCCGCCAGCGGGAGTTGCCCCACCGCCTCCCGGTCGACGGCCGGCGGACGGGAGGCACCGGCCCGCCGCAGCCACCACCGCGCGCCGAGCACTCCGCCCACGCCCACGAGCAGCGCCGCCGGCGCTCCGAGGAACACGCCCGCGCAGAGCACCCCGCCGACGACGGCGGCCCGGACCGACACAGGAACCTCCCGCAGCCCGGCCGTCAGCCGCGCCCGTCGTGCCCGCCACGGTCCACGCCCCTCGGCCGGCGCCCCCGTGGGCGGGCCGCCCGCGGCCGCCAGCAGCCCGTCGAGCCGGCGCCGGGCGCCCCGCTCGCCGCGCACCCGCGTCAGCCGCGGCCATGCCCGGCCGAGCAGCCAGCAGCCCAGGAGCAGCAGCGGCGCCGACCTCAGCAGCAGCTCACCGCGCATCGCCGCCACCTCCCCGCACGATCCGCGCGGCCCACCACAGCCCGACCGCCTCCAGCGCGCCGCCGAGCACCAGGCAGGCCCCGCCGGCCGGGGTGTGGAGCAGCACCCGCAGCGGTTCGGCGCCCAGGACCGCGCCCAGGCCGATCCCTGCCACCGGGAGGGCCGCGAGCACGCTCACCGTGGCCCAGGCCCCGGACAGCTCGGCCCGCAGCCCCTCGCGGCGCTCGTGCTGCTCGCGGAGGGCCGCCTCCAGCCGGTCGAGGCCGGCGGCCAGGCCCGCGCCGCTGTCGACGGCCACCTGCCAGCAGGCCGCCAGCCCCGCGAGTCCCTCGGCGCCCTCCCGGCGGGCCGCCCTCCGCAGCGCCTCCGCCACGTCGCCGCCGAAGCCGACGGCGGCGAGCACCCGCGCCTCCTCCGGGCCGAGGGCCCGGGTGCGGCGGGCCGCGTAGGCGAGGGCGTGGCCCGGCTGACGGCCGGCCCGCAGCTCGCCGCCGGCCGCCTCGCAGAGCGCCACCACCCGTCCGGCCAGCGCCTCGCGCTCCTTGCGGGCGCCTGCCGCCCGCAGCCGCCGCCGGACGAGCGGGACGGCCAGGGCGCCCGCGGCCAGCGGCAGCGGCGACTCCCCGAGCAGCGCGACCAGCCCGGAGGCGGGCAGGCACAGCCACTCGGGGCGGCCGCGGGCGGCAGCCCACCAGCCCGCCAGGGCCTCCCGGCCGGTGCCCCCGCTGCCGTACCCGGCTCCCTCCCCGGGGAGCAGGGCCCTCGCCCGGAGGACCGCGCGCCGGCGTCCGGCCGCCTGCCGGAAGGCGAGCAGGGCCGTCGCCAGAAGACAGCACCCGGCGTACCACGCGGCCGTCACGGGGCACCTCCGACGAGCGAGCGCAGCCGGGGCCAGCCCCGCTCCCGCTCGAAGCCGGACGGGTCCCAGCGGAGCGCGGGCACCGTCCGCACCAGACCGTCGCGGTCCCGCTCCAGGACGTGCACCTCGGCGATGCGGCGGCGCCCGTCGGGATCGCGCACCAGGTGCAGGACGGCGGACAGGCCGGCGCCCAACTGGCTGTGCAGGGCGGCCCGGTCGAGTCCGGCCGCCGTGCCGAGCGCTTCGAGCCGGGCGGGGACGTCGGAGGCCGTGTTGGCGTGAAGCGTGCCCGAGCCGCCCTCGTGTCCGGTGTTCAGGGCCGCCAGGAGGTCGACGGCCTCGCCGCCTCGGACCTCGCCGACCACCAGCCGGTCGGGCCGCATCCGCAGGGCCTGGCGGACCAGGTCCCGGAGGGTGACGAGTCCCGCGCCCTCCTGGTTCGGCGGCCGGGCCTCCAGCCGCACCACATGCGGGTGGTCCGGGCGCAGTTCGGCCGAGTCCTCGGCGAGGACGATCCGCTCGCGCTCCCCGACCAGGCCGAGCAGGGCGGCGAGGAGCGTCGTCTTGCCCGTGCCGGTGCCGCCGCTGACCAGGTACGACACCCGGGCCTCGATCAGCGCGCGCAGGACCTGGTCACCGCCGGGCGGCACCGTCCCCGCGGCGGTGAGCTCCTCCAGGGTGAAGGCCCGGGGGCGCATCACCCGCAGCGAGAGGCAGGTGGAGCCGACGGCGACGGGTGGGAGGACCGCGTGCATGCGGGTGCCGTCGGGGAGCCGCGCGTCCACCCAGGGCCGGGCGTCGTCGAGCCTGCGTCCGGCCACGGCCGCGAGCCGCTGGGCGAGCCTGCGCACGGCGGCGGCGTCGGCGAAGACCACCGGGGCCCGCTCGAGGCCCGTGCCCCGGTCGACCCACACGCGGTCGGGCGCCGAGACCAGCACATCGGTGACGTCGGGGTCGGCGAGGAGGGCCTCCAGCGGCCCGGCGCCGGTCAGTTCGCACCGCAGCTCCTCCGCCGCGCCCAGCACCTCGGCGTCCCCGAGCAGGCGGCCCTGGGCCCGCAGGGCGGCCGCCACGCGGGCCGGGGTCGGGTCGGCGCCGCTCGCCGCGAGCCGCTGCCGTACGGCGTCGAGCAGTCCGGCTCCGCCCGCCCGCGCGGCCGGACGGTCGGCGAGCGGGGCGGCCTCCACCGCGTCCGTCCCGCTCACGCCGCACCGCCGGCGGGCAGCGCGTGCTCCCAGAAGGAGGCGCAGAAGCGGCCGAGCGGGCCCCGGGCGTCGGAGCCCGGCGGGGTGCCCGTGTCCTGGTCCGTCACGATGCCGGGGTCGTAGGGGAGTTCGCCGGCGAGCGGCAGCCGCAGCGCGTCGGCGACCCAGCGCTCGTCGAGCCCCGCCGCGTACGGTCCGCGGACCACGGCCCGCAGGTCGCGGACGCCCAGGGAGAGGGTGCCGACGAGGCGATGGGCGGCGGCGACCGCCCGCAGTTCGCCGGGGACGACGAGGAGTCCGAGGTCGAGCTGGGCCAGGGCCTCGGCCCCGGCCTCGTCGACGGCGCGCGGCAGGTCGACGACGACGACCCCGCCGCCGCGGCGCGCCGCGGCGAGCACGGAGCGGACCGCGTCGGGCGGCACGGCGCCGGTGGGCTCCCGGCCCCAGCTCAGCACCCTCACCCCGCGGGCCGCGGGCAGCGACTCCGCCAGGGCGCCGCCGGCCAGCCGTCCCTTCGAGGCGGTGAAGTCGCCCCAGCGCCGGCCCTCCTCCCGCTCGGCGCCGAGGAGCACGTCGAGCCCGCCGCCGAGCGGGTCGCCGTCGACGAGCAGGGTCCGCCGGCCGGCACGGGCCGCGGCGAGGGCGAGCCCGCAGGCGAGGGTGGAGGCGCCGGCCCCGCCCCGCCCGCCGACGACGCCGACGGTCAGCGCCGCCCGGCCGCCCCCTTCGGCGGCGTCGGCGATCCGCTCGACGAGCCGGGACTCGGCGCCCGGCAGCCGGAGCACGCTGTCCGCGCCGAGCTCGACGGCGAGGCGCCACGTCTCCGGGTCGTCCGGGGCCCGCCCGACGAGGACGACCCCGGGCCTGCGCACGGAGCCCCGGCAGTGGGCCGCGGCGTCCTCCCCGACCAGGACGAGCGGGGGATCGGTCCAGCTCGCCCGCCGCTCGGGCACCCGGGGGTGCACCTCGGGCTCGACGCCGGCCGCGGCGCACAGCCGCAGCAGATCGTCGAGGAGGACGACGTCCTCGGTGACGATCAGCGGGCCGGGCCCGCGCACTCCTCGCCCGCCCTGCGCCGTGGACTCGTGCTCCTCCGCTCCCGTGCGGGAGACCGTCGGCCTCTGCATCGCGCACACCCCTCTCGTGATTCCTGCCGGCCGCGAACTTCGCGACGGGAATCACGGTGAGGCCGAAGAGGAAATCGTGCGGAGCCCACCTAAAAACTGTGGACAATCCACTGCCTGTGAATATCTCGACCACCCGCCCGGGGGCTGCCCGGAACGCAGTCCGACGACTACTCTGGGTGACGAATCGAGAGATCGTCGCGTCGGGGACGACCCGCCGCGCGGCGGCACGAAGGAGAGGAGTGAGCGATGGCCCAGCGGGCGAAAACGGCTCCGGACATGCGACGACCCCCGCCGGGGGGGAGAGCGGGGGTCGTCTTTCCGGCCGACTCGGGGGGGGAGGAGCCGGTCCGGGTTAGCACGGTCGCGAACGATCCGTGACTTCCATGGTGTACCCGAGAGCCTTCTCAGGCAAACCCACGCGCCCGAGCGTACGCCGAATGGCGGGCACCTATGCTCAGCGTTGTGGAAAACCACTCCTTGCCGCGCACAGCAGCCTTCTTTGACCTGGACAAGACGGTCATTGCGAAGTCCTCGACGCTGACCTTCAGCAAGTCCTTCTACCGGGGCGGACTGATCAGCCGCCGTGCCGCCCTGCGGACGGCCTACATCCAGTTCGTGTTCCTGATCGGCGGGGCCGATCACGACCAGATGGAGCGGATGCGCGAATATCTTTCCGCGCTCTGCAAAGGCTGGAACGTGGCCCAGGTCAAGGAACTCGTCGCCGAGACCCTGCACGACCTGATCGACCCGATCATCTACGACGAGGCCGCCTCCCTCATCGAAGAGCACCACGCCGCCGGCCGCGACGTCGTGATCGTGTCCACCTCCGGAGCCGAGGTGGTCGAACCGATCGGGGAGATGCTCGGGGCTGACCGGGTCGTCGCCACCCGGATGGTGGTCGGCGAGGACGGGTGCTTCACCGGGGAGGTGGAGTACTACGCCTACGGCCCGACGAAGGCCGAGGCGGTCCGCGAGCTGGCGAAGTCGGAGGGGTACGACCTCTCCCGCTGCTACGCCTACAGCGACTCGGCGACCGATATCCCGATGCTGGAGGCCGTCGGACATCCGTACGCGGTCAACCCGGACCGGACGCTGCGCCGCGAGGCGGTCGCCCGGGAGTGGCCGGTACTGGCGTTCGACCGGCCGGTGCGGCTCAAGCAGCGGCTGCCGGAGTTCCGGATGCCGCCCCGTCCGGCGCTGATGGCCGCGGCGGCCGTGGGCGCGGCGGCGGCGACCGCGGGGCTGGTCTGGTACGCCACCCGCCGGCGCCACCGGGCCGCGACGGCGGCCGTCCTCGCCGGAGGCTGATGGCTTGTCCTGGTTTCGGGCGATCAGGGTTCAAGAGCCCGGAAAGGACACAAAGAGGCCGAGCCACCACTTTCGCTTACCGGCGGACAGGAGTAGAAAGGAATCAGGCCCGCGAGACCTGGGACATCCGAGAGGATCACCTGTTGAGCATGAAGGCCCCACGGACCTGATGCACAAAAACCTGGCACCCACGCGACGTCGACCCGTCGATTACGGGCCAGCCGCACCAGGCGAAGGGCAAAGCACCCCGCCTGATGGGCACATATCGAGGACGCTTGGTAACTGGGTGGACGTGCCAGCGGCGGTACTGAAGGTTGGTACCGCCGCAACCCATGTCCGGGGGCTTTCTCAGGCGGCGCCGCGCTGGAGCGCCTCGCAGACCGCCGTCGACTCCCGGACGCCGAGTTCCACCGCGCGCCCGCAGTGTGCGATCCAGGCGCCGACGCCCTCCGGAGTACCGGTGAGGTACCCCTCCAAGGCGGCCGCGTAGGCGGCCCGGCCCTGCTCCGCGTGGCCGACCTCGGCCGGGCAGATGCCCTTCGGGTCGAGACCACTGCCCTCCAGCACGATCCGCTCCGCGGTCCGGGCGACCAGGCCGTTGTGCGAGGTGAAGGGGCGCAGGGCGAGCAGCTCGGCGTGGACCACGGCGGAGACGACCAGCGCCGGGGCCTCGCTGCCCGCGACGACGAGTTCCGCGAGGCCGTCGAGACGGGCGGCGACCTCGTCCGGGCCGGGCAGCGGGGCCTCGATGAGCGGCTCGGTCACGGCCTCGCCGGCCCGCCGGGGGCGGCCCGTCGAGTCCTCGTGCTCGCCCGCGGCGACGAGGTGCAGCCGGGCCAGCACGCGCAGCGGCGACTGGCGCCAGATGGAGAGCAGCTCGCCCGCCTCGGCGCTCAGGCGCAGGGCGGCGCCGACGGTGCGGGCCTCGGGGTCGGCGCTGAAGTCGGTCCGGCGGCGGACCTCCTCCAGGGCCCAGTCGGCACCGGCCAGCGCGGCCGAGCCCCGGGCGCCGCGGAGCGCGGCCTCGTGGGCGATCTCGTTGCTGCGGCGGCGCATCACGCGGTGGCCGTAGACCCGGTCGACGGCCTTGCGTACGGAGTCCACCGCGTCGGCGACGCCCGGCAGGGTGCCGAGGGCGGCCAAGGGGTCAGAGGCGTGCGTACTCATAGGTAGGGAGGCTACGCGCCCCGGGGGGCCGCCCCACGAAGGAGTGGTCTTCTTCATAGACCTTGACCACTCGGTGCGTTCATGCCACTACGCTAGGTGAACATGAAGATCGCTTTCGTCGGGAAGGGCGGCAGCGGCAAGACGACGCTGTCCTCGCTCTTCGTCCGCCACCTCGCCGCCACCGAGTCGCCGGTCGTCGCCGTCGACGCGGACATCAACCAGCACCTGGGGGTCGCGCTCGGCCTCACCGAGGCGGAGGCGGCCGCGCTGCCCGCGATGGGGGCGCACCTGCCGCTCATCAAGGAGTACCTGCGCGGCAGCAACCCGCGGATCGTCTCGGCCGAGACGATGATCAAGACGACGCCGCCCGGGGAGGGTTCGCGGCTGCTGCGGGTCCGCGAGGAGAACCCGGTGTACGAGGCGTGCGCCCGGACGGTGCGGCTCGACCCCGGCGAGGTGCGGCTCATGGCGACCGGGCCGTTCACCGAGGCGGACCTCGGCGTGGCCTGCTACCACTCGAAAGTCGGCGCCGTGGAGCTGTGCCTGAACCATCTGGTGGACGGGGCCGGGGAGTATGTGGTCGTCGACATGACGGCCGGCTCGGACTCCTTCGCGTCCGGCATGTTCACCCGCTTCGACATGACCTTCCTGGTCGCCGAGCCGACCCGCAAGGGCGTGTCGGTGTACCGCCAGTACAAGGAGTACGCGCGGGACTTCGGCGTCGCGCTGAAGGTCGTCGGCAACAAGGTGCAGGGCCCGGACGACCTGGACTTCCTGCGCCAGGAGGTCGGCGACGACCTGCTCGTCACGGTCGGGCACTCGGACTGGGTCCGCGCGATGGAGAAGGGCCGGCCGCCGCGCTTCGAGCGTCTGGAGCCCGAGAACCACCGCGCGCTGCGGAGCCTGCGGGAGGCGGCGGACGACTCGTACGGCCGCCGCGACCGCCACCGCTACACGAGCCAGATGGTCCACTTCCACCTCCGCAACGCGGAGAGCTGGGGCAACGCGAAGACCGGGGCGGACCTGGCGGCGCAGGTCGACCCCGACTTCGTCCTCGGCGAACCGGTCGTGGCGGCCGGTCAGCCGCGGGTGGCGGGCTGCTTCGCCGGGGCCCCTGCCGGGGCCGGGGGCCGGGCCGCCAGGAAGGCGGGCCAGCCTCCGGCGGGGGCTTCGCCTACCTGGAGGGTGCGCATCTTGGCGATGACGGCGGGATCCTGGGCGTCGAGCCAGTCCGCGAGCTGGCGGAAGGAGACGCACTCGACGTCCTTCTGGACGCAGACCGTGGCGATGGTCTCCTCGATGGCGCGCATGTAGGTGCCGCCGTTCCAGGACTCGAAGTGGTTGCCGATGACGACCGGCGCCCGGTTGCCCCGGTAGGAGCGCTCGAAGGCCTGGACGAGGCCGTCACGCATCTGGTCGCCCCAGTAGCGGTGCATGCCGGGGTCGCCCTGGGTCGTGCCGGGCGACTGGTTGACCATGAAGTTGTAGTCCATGGACAGGGTCTGGAAGGCGCGGCCGGGGACCGGGACCAGGTGCATGGACAGGTCCCAGAGGCCCTGGTCCTTCTTCGGCCAGATCTGGTCGTTGACACCGCTGGTGTCGTAGCGGAAGCCGAGTTCGGAGGCGGCCGCCACGAAGTTGGCGCGCCCCTCCAGACAGGGGGTGCGGGCGCCGACGAGCTCCTTGTCGTAGTCGAAGGGGAGCGGATTCTCGGCGCGCAGGCCGGCGTTGCTCTTCCAGTTCTTGACGAAGGACTTGGCCTGCCGGATCTCGCTCTTCCACTCCTCCACGGACCAGGTGCCGACGCCGCCCTCGGCGCCGCAGAAGTGGCCGTTGAAGTGGGTGCCGATCTCGTTGCCCTCCAGCCACGCGCCGCGCAGTTCGCGGACGGTGTCACGGATGCCCTCGGTGTCGTTGAAGCCGATGTCGGAGCGGCCGGCGGAGTGCTGGGGCGGGTCGTACATCGCCCGCTTCTCCTCCGGCAGGAGGTACACGCCGCTGAGGAAGTACGTCATGGTCGCGCCGTACTTCTTGCCGACGTTCCGGAAGTGGGAGAAGAGCTTCTGGCTGTCCTCGCCGGCGCCGTCCCAGGAGAAGACGACGAACTGCGGCGGGGCCTCGCCGGGCTTCAGCTTCTTCCAGGTCGGCTGGTGCGGCTGGGCGCCGGTGTACGCGGTGGAGCCGTCGCCGATCAGCCGGACCGCGTTCTCCGGTGCGGCGGCGGGCTTCCTCTTCCCGGCGGCCCCCGCCCCGGCTGCCCCGGCCTCGGCCTCGGCCCCGGTCCCCGGCGTGCCCTTGGCGGCCGGGCCGGACGGCTCCGAGCAGCCCGCGAGGCCGCCGATCAGGGCGACGGTCAGGGCGCCGGCGGCCAGCGCCTTCCTCCGGAACGTACTTCCTCGCACGGCGGCTGACATCCGCCCACCTCTCCTCTGGCGACTACGACTCTGACGACTGCGAGCTACGAGCTACGAGCGGCGTCAACGTCGCACCAGAGCCGCCGGGACGATGAAACGACAAGCGGCAATCCCCGGCCCATTCACCGGAACCGGTGAACCATTGCCCTGTTTGCCCCGAAAATAATGCCGCAGACTTTACTCTCCATTACGATTCGTTTACTCAGAGTTGAGGTACCCGTTCGGCCTTGAGGAGACCGGATGACCCTCTGCACCCCTGCCCGCACGCCCAACCGACCACGTGTCCAGCGGCCCCACAGCCCGCCCGGAGGCGCCCGCCGCCTCCTTCCCGCCGGCGCGGACGTCTCCGCGTCGCTCGCCGTCTTCCTGATCGCGCTGCCGCTCTCGCTCGGCATCGCCCTCGCCACCGGAGCCCCGCTCCAGGCCGGACTGGTCGCCGCCGCCGTCGGCGGTCTGGTCGCCGGCCGGCTCGGCGGCTCCCCGCTCCAGGTGAGCGGACCCGCCGCCGGTCTCACCGTCGTCACCGCCGAGCTGATCCAGCGGTACGGCTGGCGCGCCACCTGCGCCATCACGGTCCTCGCCGGTCTCGCCCAGCTCGCCCTGGCCGCCCTGAGAGTGGCCCGGTCGGCGCTCGCGGTCTCGCCCGCGATCGTGCACGGCATGCTGGCCGGCATCGGCGTCACCATCGCCCTGGCCCAGCTCCACATCGTCCTCGGCGGCACCCCGCAGAGCTCCGTGACGGCCAACGCCCTCGGTCTGCCCGCGCAGCTGGCGCACGCCAGACCCGCCGCGCTCGCGATCAGCGCGCTGACCGTCGCCGTCCTGCTCGGCTGGCCCCGGCTGCCGGGCCGCGTCGGCCGGCTGGCCCGCAAGGCCCCGGCCGCGCTGGTCGCCGTCGGCGGCGCGACCCTGCTCGCCGTGGCCACCGGGCTCACCGTGCCCCGCGTCGACCTGCCGTCCTGGAGCAGCCACGCCCTGCCGGGGCTGCCCGACGGGCCGGTCCTCGGCATCGCCGCCGGCGTGCTGACCATCACCCTGGTCACCAGCGTGCAGTCGCTGCTCTCCGCCGTCGCCGTCGACAAGCTCGTCGCCGCCCGCCCCGACCGGGGCCACGGCGTCCCGCGCTCCCGTCTCGACCGCGAACTGGCCGGCCAGGGCGCGGCCAACGTGGTCTCCGGCGCGCTCGGCGGCCTCCCGGTCGCCGGGGTCGCGGTCCGCAGCGTGGCCAACGTGTCGGCGGGCGCGGTCAGCCGCGCCTCCACCATGCTGCACGGCCTGTGGATCGTGCTGGCCGCGCTGCTGCTGGTGCCGGTGCTCGACCTGATCCCGCTCGCCGCCCTCGCCGCGCTCGTCATGGTGGTCGGCATCCAGATGGTGAGCATCACCCACATCCGTACGGTCACCCGCCACCGCGAGGTCGTGGTGTACGCGGTGACGCTGACCGGGGTCGTCCTGGTCGGCCTCCTGGAGGGCGTCGCCCTCGGCATCGCCGTCGCGGTCGCGGTGGCGATGCACCGGCTGGCCCGCACCCGGATCACCCGGGAGGAGCTCGGCGGGCGTCACCTGCTGCGCGTCCGCGGCCAGCTGACCTTCCTCGCGGTGCCCCGGTTGAGCCGGGCGCTGCACCAGATCCCCACCGGTTCGGAGGTGACCGTGGAGCTCGACGGCTCGTTCATGGACCATGCCGCTTACGAGACGCTGAACGACTGGACGTCCGGCCATCTGGCCCACGGCGGCTCGGTCGAACTGTCCGGCCCCACCGGAGGCCGCATCACCGGGTCCCCCGCCGACCGGGCCCCCGGCGCGGAGTCCGATACGAACCCGGGGCCCTCCGGAGACGCCCCTCGCTCCCCGCACGCCTGCTGCCGCCCCTGGACCCCCTGGCACAACCACCAGTGCGCCGAGCGGCCCGCGCCGCCCGTCGCCCCGGCGCAGCAGCCTCCGGTCCGGACGGGGCACCAGCTCGCGCACGGCATCGGCAAGTTCCAGCGGAACACCGCGCCGCTGGTCCGTGACGAGCTGGCCCGGCTCGCCCGGGAGGGCCAGAACCCCTCCCAGCTCTTCCTCACCTGCGCCGACTCCCGCCTGGTCACCAGCATGATCACCTCCAGCGGCCCCGGCGATCTCTTCACCGTGCGCAACGTCGGCAATCTGGTGCCGCTGCCCGGCGAGGAGAGCGGGGACGACTCGGTGGCGGCGGCGATCGAGTACGCGGTGGACGTGCTGCGGGTGCAGTCGATCACGGTGTGCGGGCACTCCGGCTGCGGCGCCATGCAGGCGCTGCTCGGCGCCGGGCCCGACGACCGGGCGACCCCGCTGCGCCGCTGGCTGCGGCATGGCCGGCCGAGCCTGGAGCGGATGGCGAACCGCCGTCACGCCTGGGCGCGGATCTCCGGTCGGCTGCCGGCGGACGCGGTCGAGCAGCTGTGCCTCACCAACGTGGTGCAGCAGCTGGAGCACCTGCGGGCGTACGAGTCGGTGGCCCGCCGGCTCGCGGACGGCAGCCTCACCCTGCACGGGATGTACTTCCACGTGGGCGAGGCGCAGGCGTACCTGCTCTCCGGGGACGAGGTGCGCGGCTACGACGACGTCTTCGACAGCGTCCCGCCCGCGATCCTGGCGGCCCGCGCGTCCTGAACCTTCCGCGGCGCGCGTCCGTGAGACTGTGTGGCCCCTCCGTTCCTCCGCTCGGGACGGAGGGGTACCCGTCCGTCAAGACACTCACAGGTCTAAACCAATTCCCCGGAGACTCTTGTCACCCGGGGCATCGGGCTGATGAGGTATGACGCGGGACACATACGCACAGAGGACGCCCTGGGAAAGGGAGATGTCGTGAGCAACGAAAGCCTGGCCAATCTGCTCCGGGAAGAGCGCCGTTTCGCGCCGCCCGCCGAGCTGGCCGCGCACGCCAACGTGACGGCGGAGGCGTACGAGCAGGCCGAGGCGGACAGGCTGGGCTTCTGGGCCGAGCAGGCCAAGCGCCTGACCTGGGCCACCGAGCCGACCGAGACCCTCGACTGGTCGAACCCGCCGTTCGCCAAGTGGTTCGCCGACGGCGAGCTCAACGTGGCGTACAACTGCGTCGACCGGCACGTCGAGGCCGGCCACGGCGACCGCGTCGCCATCCACTTCGAGGGCGAGCCGGGCGACAGCCGGGCGATCACCTACGCCGAGCTCAAGGACGAGGTCTCCAAGGCCGCCAACGCCCTGACCGAGCTGGGCGTCCGCAAGGGCGACCGGGTCGCCGTCTACCTGCCGATGATCCCCGAGGCCGCGATCACGATGCTGGCCTGTGCCCGCGTCGGCGCCGCCCACTCGGTCGTCTTCGGCGGCTTCTCCGCCGACGCCGTCGCCTCCCGCATCCAGGACGCCGACGCCAAGGTGATCGTGACGGCCGACGGCGGCTACCGCCGCGGCAAGCCGTCCGCCCTCAAGCCGGCCATCGACGAGGCCGTCACCAAGTGCCCGCAGGTCGAGCACGTCCTGGTGGTCCGCCGCACCGGCGAGGACACCGCCTTCACCGAGGGCCGTGACGTGTGGTGGCACGACATCGTCGAGCGCCAGTCCGCCGAGCACACCCCCGAGGCGTTCCCGGCCGAGCAGCCCCTCTTCGTCCTGTACACCTCGGGCACGACGGGCAAGCCGAAGGGCATCCTGCACACCTCCGGCGGCTACCTCACCCAGGCCGCGTACACCCACCACGCCGTCTTCGACCTCAAGCCGGAGACCGACGTCTACTGGTGCACGGCCGACATCGGCTGGGTGACCGGCCACTCGTACATCGTCTACGGCCCGCTGGCCAACGGCGCCACGCAGGTCATGTACGAGGGCACCCCGGACACCCCGCACCAGGGCCGGGTCTTCGAGATCGTGCAGAAGTACGGCGTCACCATCCTCTACACGGCGCCGACGCTGATCCGCACGTTCATGAAGTGGGGCGACGACATCCCCGCCAAGTTCGACCTGACCAGCCTGCGGGTGCTGGGCTCGGTCGGCGAGCCGATCAACCCCGAGGCGTGGGTCTGGTACCGCAAGCACATCGGCGCCGACAAGTGCCCCATCGTGGACACCTGGTGGCAGACCGAGACGGGCGCGATGATGATCAGCCCGCTCCCCGGCGTCACCGAGACCAAGCCGGGCTCCGCCCAGCGCCCGCTGCCGGGCATCTCCGCCACCGTCGTCGACGACGAGGCGAACGAGGTCCCGAACGGCGGCGGCGGCTACCTGGTGCTCACCGAGCCGTGGCCGTCGATGCTCCGCACCATCTGGGGCGACGACCAGCGGTTCATCGACACCTACTGGTCCCGCTTCGAGGGCAGGTACTTCGCCGGTGACGGCGCCAAGAAGGACGACGACGGCGACATCTGGCTGCTCGGCCGGGTCGACGACGTCATGCTCGTCTCCGGCCACAACATCTCGACCACCGAGGTCGAGTCCGCGCTCGTCTCCCACCCGGCGGTGGCCGAGGCGGCCGTCGTCGGCGCCGCCGACGAGACCACCGGCCAGGCGATCGTCGCCTTCGTCATCCTGCGCGGCACCGCGAGCCAGGACGACGCCCTCGTCGCCGAGCTGCGCAACCACGTGGGCGCCACCCTCGGCCCGATCGCCAAGCCGAAGCGGATCCTCCCGGTGGCCGAGCTGCCGAAGACCCGCTCCGGCAAGATCATGCGCCGTCTGCTGCGCGACGTGGCGGAGAACCGGCAAGTGGGCGACGTCACCACGCTGGCCGACTCCTCGGTCATGGCGCTCATCCAGGACCAGCTGCCGGCCGCCTCCAGCGAGGACTGAGCACCGGCACCCCGCTCGCGAAGGCCCGTCCCGGCTCCCCCGGGGCGGGCCTTTCCGCGTCGCCGTCACGCCGCGCCGAAAGCCCCGTATCTCCCTAAAGTGATCCTCGCCGGACACGCCCCGAGCTCGTTAGGTAAAGTAAGGACCGCGTCAGGAACGCGACGGAAAGACCTAGGTGCGCCGGGAAGTCTGGTCGGCATGTGCTGTGTGCTGCCCACCCGACCGGAGGCTTCCCTTGTCCACCGACCGCACCTTCCTCGGCCGGCTCTCCCTCCCCGAGCGCCGCCACCTCACCGACGCCCTGCGCACCGAGACCGTCGGCGGTGTCCTGCTCCTCCTCGCCGCCGTCGCCGCGCTCGTGTGGGCCAACACCTTCCACGACAGCTACGAGGCCGTCTCCGGCTTCCACATAGGCCCCGCCGCCCTCGGCCTCGACCTCTCGATCGAGCACTGGGCCGCCGACGGCCTCCTCGCGGTGTTCTTCTTCGTCGCCGGCATCGAGCTGAAGCGCGAACTCGTCGCCGGGGAGCTGCGCGACCCCAAGGCCGCCGCCCTCCCCGTCATCGCGGCGATCTGCGGCATGGTCACCCCGGCCCTCGTCTACGTCCTGGTCAACGCCGTCGGCGGCGGTGCCATGGACGGCTGGGCCGTGCCCACCGCCACCGACATCGCCTTCGCGCTCGCCGTCCTCGCGGTGATCGGCACCTCGCTCCCCTCCGCCCTGCGCGCCTTCCTCCTCACCCTCGCCGTCGTCGACGACCTCTTCGCGATCCTGATCATCGCGGTCTTCTTCACCGGCGACCTGGACTTCGCCGCCCTCGGCGGCGCCTTCGCGGGACTGGTCCTCTTCTGGTTCCTGCTCCGCAAGGAGGTCCGCGGCTGGTACGTGTACGTCCCGCTGGCCCTGGTCGTCTGGGCGCTGATGTACAACAGCGGCGTCCACGCCACCATCGCCGGCGTCGCCATGGGCCTGATGCTCCGCTGCACCACCCGCGAGGGCGAGGAGCACTCCCCCGGCGAGCGCGTCGAGCACCTGGTCCGGCCGCTCTCCGCCGGCGTCGCCGTCCCCCTCTTCGCGCTCTTCTCCGCGGGCGTGGCCATGTCCGGCGAGGCGCTCCGCGACGTCTTCACCCAGCCCGTCACCCTCGGCGTCGTGCTCGGCCTGGTCGTCGGCAAGGCGGTCGGCATCTTCGGCGGCACCTGGCTGACCGCCCGCTTCACGAGGGCGGAGCTCAACCCCCAGCTGGCCTGGCCGGACGTCTTCGCCGTCGCCACCCTCGCCGGCATCGGCTTCACCGTCTCGCTCCTCATCGGCGAACTCGCCTTCGCGGGGGACGCGGAACTCACCGACGAGGTGAAGGCCGCCGTCCTCATGGGCTCGCTGATCGCCGCCGCCTGCGCCGCGCTCCTGCTCAAGCTGCGGGTGCGGAAGTACCAGCTCCTCGTCGCCGAGGAGGACCGGGACGACGACCAGGACGGCATCCCGGACGTGTACGAGGAGGGCACCGAGGCGTACCACCTCCGGATGGCGGAGATCCTGGAGCGCAAGGCCGCGGAGCATCGGGAGCGCGCCCGACTGGCGGGGGCACCGCGCGACGGGGCCGACCGTCCGGCATGATCTGACTGGACCGTACAAGAGGAGAGGGAGAGCGATGAGCGACCCGTTCGACGGAACCGAGCGCAGCCTCGGCCAGCTGGTCGCCTCGGCGACCGCCGAGATGTCCGCACTGGTGCACGACGAGATCGCCCTGGCCAAGGCCGAGCTCCGGCAGGACGTGAAGCGCGGCGCGATCGGCGGCGGCGCCGGCATCGCCGCCGCCGTGGTGCTGCTGTTCTCGCTGCCGATGCTGAGCTTCGCGCTCGCGTACGCCATCAACACCTGGACCGGCGGGCACAACGGCAACGGCGGCTGGAACCTGGTCTGGTGCTTCCTGCTGTCCTTCGCCTTCAACGTGATCGTCGCGAGCATCCTCGGCCTCGTCGCGGTCTCGAAGTTCAAGAAGGTGAAGCCGCCGGAGAAGTCCATCGCCTCCGCCAAGCAGACCGCGGCGATGCTCCAGAACGTGAAGCCGCACCCCCGTCCGGAGGGTGTCCCGGCCGCCGAGGTGACGATGGCCAAGGCCCAGTCTGTGGCACGCTCGTCCGTATGACCCTCCCCGAGAGCAGCACCCCCGGCGGCGGGCCCGTACGCCTCGACGGTCCGTGGACCCACCGTGACGTCGCGGCCAACGGCGCCCGCTTCCACATCGCCGAGATGGGCGACGGCCCCCTGGTGCTGCTGCTGCACGGCTTCCCGCAGTTCTGGTGGACCTGGCGCCACCAGCTGCCGGCGCTCGCCGAGGCCGGCTTCCGGGCGGTCGCGATGGACCTGCGCGGGGTCGGCGGCAGCGACCGCACCCCCCGGGGTTACGACCCCGCCAACCTGGCCCTCGACATCACCGGCGTGGTCCGCTCGCTGGGCGAGCCGGACGCCGCGCTCGTCGGCCACGACCTCGGCGGCTACCTCGCCTGGACGGCCGCGGTCATGCGGCCCAAGCTGGTCCGCCGTCTGGTGGTCTCCTCGATGCCGCACCCGCGCCGCTGGCGCTCGGCGATGCTCTCCGACTTCGCCCAGTCCCGGGCCGGCTCCCACATCTGGGGCTTCCAGCGGCCGTGGCTGCCGGAACGTCAGCTGGTCGCGGACGACGCCGAGCTGGTGGGACGTCTGGTCCGGGAGTGGTCGGGCCCGCGCCCGGTGGAGGACGAGGCGGTCGAGGCGTACCGGCGGGCGATGCTCGTACCGTCCACGGCGCACTGCTCGGTCGAGCCGTACCGCTGGCTGGTCCGCTCGCTGGCCCGCCCCGACGGCATCCAGTTCAACCGGCGCATGAAGCGGCCGGTCCGGGTGCCGACGCTGCACCTGCACGGCTCGATGGACCCCGTGATGCGGACCCGCAGCGCGGCCGGTTCGGGCGAGTACGTGGAGGCGCCGTACCGCTGGCGGCTCTTCGACGGCCTGGGGCACTTCCCGCACGAGGAGGACCCGGCCGCCTTCACGACGGAGCTCGTGAACTGGCTGAAGGACCCCGAGCCCGACCGCTGAACCCCCTCGGGGCCCCCGCCCGCACGGGTTTGCGTCGAACGGCCATGTGCCGCGCGCATACTCCGATTGGCGGGCCCCGGAACGGTTACCGAGCCCAACCCCCGGGCAGACGTCCGGGTATGGGCTGGACGCACGACTACGGTGACACGGCACGCGACCGCCGCTCCGCCTCCGGGCCGGGCTCCCGCGAGCGGGGAGGCCCGCCGGAGCAGGGCCGCGCTCCCGGCGGACAGGTCGGGATCTCACGCATCCTCAGGCGGCGGGCCCGCTGGGTCTCGGCCCGGCTCCGCCACCCACGCGACACCCCCTAGGACCTCCGACTCCGCCACCCACGCGGCACCGTGCGGGGCTTCCGGCTCCGTCGGCGCCGCGTCGCCGCGCGGGGGCGGGGCGGGGGTCTCAGAGGGCGCAGCTGTCGGTGTCCACCTGCTGGTTCGCGGTGCGGCCGAGCTCGATGTCCTCGCGGATCTCCTGGACCGTCAGCGCGTATCCGGTGTTGGCGTCGTCGCGGGAGCGGGCGAAGATCACGCCCGAGACCGTGCCGTCCTCGGTGAGCAGCGGGCCGCCGGAGTTCCCCTGACGGACCGTGGTGTACAGCGAGTAGACCTCCCTGCGCACCTCGCCCCGGTGGTAGATGTCGGGGCCGTCGGCGCTGATCCGGCCGCGCACGCGGGCGGAGCGGACGTCGTACGAGCCGTTCTCGGGGAAGCCGGCGACGATGGCGTCGTCCCCGCTGTGCGCCTCGCGGTCGGTGAAGCGGAGCGGGGTGGCCTTCAGGTCCGGCACGTCGAGGACGGCGATGTCACGGCGCCAGTCGTAGAGCACGACCTTGGCGTCGTACAGCCGGCCCTCGCCGCCGATCTGCACGGTGGGCTCGTCCACGCCGCCGACCACGTGCGCGTTGGTCATCACCCTGCGGTCGGAGAAGACGAAGCCGGTGCCCTCCAGGACCTTGCCGCAGCTGGGGGCCGTGCCGACGACCTTGACGATGGAGCGCTGGGCGAGGGTGGCCACGGGGCTGCCGGCGAGCGCCGGGTCCGGGGGGAGCACCTCGGTGATGGGCTCGTTGGCGAAGGGGCCGAAGACCTGGGGGAAGCCGCTGCGGGCGAGGGTGGAGCTGAAGTCGGCGAACCAGACGCCGACCTGATCGGGCATCACCCGGGAGACGCCCTGGAGCACCTTGGAGCCGCGCACCTCCTTGCCCAGGGTGGGCATCGAGGTGCCCGCGAGCGCCGAGCCGATCAGCCAGGCGACGAGGAGCATGGCGACCACGTTGACCAGCGCGCCGCCGGTGGCGTCGAGGGCGCGGGCCGGGGACCAGGTGATGTGGCGGCGGAGCTTGTTGCCGAGGTGGGTGGTGGACGCCTGGCCGATGGAGGCCGAGACGATGACCGCCATCACGAAGATCACGGTGACCGTGGTGGAGACCTCGCTCTTGTCGGTGAGCTGGTCCCACAGGATCGGCAGCAGCCACATGGCGAGGAGACCGCCGCCGAGGAAGCCGACCACGGAGAGGATGCCGACCACGAAGCCCTGGCGGTAGCCGATGATCGCGAACCACACGGCCGCGAGCAGCAGCAGGATGTCCAGCACGTTCACGGTCGTCAGCCTCGCAGATTCGTTCTTCCGGTCGCCGATCCGTCTCCGGCCTCCGGGGGGTCAGCCTGTCATGACCGCCAGTCGAGCGGGACCTTCCGCGAGGTGTCCCAGGGGCGCTCCCAGCCCGCGAAGTGCAGCAGCCGGTCGATCACTCCGGCGGTGAAACCCCAGACCAGAGCGGATGCGACGAGGAAGGCGGGGCCCGCGTGGCCGGCCGGGTGGACGGCCATGGCACGGTTCGCCGGGTCCGTGAGATCCGCCACGGGGACCGTGAAGACCCGGGCGGTCTCGGCGGGGTCGACGGCCCCGACCGGGCTCGGCTCGCGCCACCAGCCGAGCACGGGCGTGACGACGAAGCCGCTGACCGGGATGTAGAGCCGGGGCAGCACGCCGAAGAGCTGGACGCCGGCCGGGTCGAGGCCGGTCTCCTCCTCGGCCTCGCGCAGGGCGGCGCGCAGCAGCCCGCCGTCAGCCGGGGCGCCGTCCTCGGGGTCGAGGGCACCGCCGGGGAAGGAGGGCTGCCCGGCGTGCGAGCGGAGGCTGCCGGCCCGCTCCATGAGGAGCAGCTCGGGCCCGTGCTCGCCCTCGCCGAAGAGCACCAGGACGGCGGACTGGCGGCCGGCGCCGCTCTTGGGCGGCAGGAAGCGGCTCAGCTGCTCGGGCGCGACCGTGCGCGCGGCCCGGTCGACCGGCGTGAGCCAGTCGGGCAGGCCGTCCCGGTGCAGCAGGCCGCCGGTGCCGGGGCCGTAGATCTCTTCGTCCGTGCGCGTCATGAGCACCCCCGTGTCGTCCAACGCCGTCGTCCTGTTCCTTCGTTCCCGAAGGCCCTCGCCGCGCTCACCGCGCGTCGGAGGGCCGCTGCACGGCGCCCGGGGCCACGCCGGGCGCGGGCGGGGCCGGGCGGCCGGGGTAGTCGGCGGGCGGGTTGAGCCGCTGGCCGGGGAAGCCGCCCTTCTCGTACTTGAGCAGCTTCCGCGCCTTCTCCGGGTCGGTCTCGCCCTCGCCGTAGGCGGGGCAGAGGTGGGTGATGGGGCAGGCGCCGCAGGCGGGCTTGCGGGCGTGGCACATGCGGCGGCCGTGGAAGATCACCCGGTGCGACAGCATCGTCCAGTCGCTCCTGGGGAAGATCTCCGCGATCTCGGCCTCGATCTTGACCGGGTCGTCGGACTCGGTCCACCGGAAGCGCCGGGCGAGGCGCATGAAGTGGGTGTCGACGGTGATCCCGGGGACTCCGAAGACGTTGCCGAGGACGACGAAGGCGGTCTTGCGGCCGACGCCGGGGAGCTTGACCAGGTCCTCCAGGCGGCCGGGGACCTCACCGCCGAAGTCGTCCCTGAGGGCGGCGGCCAGGCCCATGATCGACTTGGTCTTGGCGCGGAAGAAGCCGGTCGGGCGGATCAGTTCCTCGATCTCCTCCGGGACGGCGGCGGCCAGGTCCTCGGGGGTCGGGTACTGGGCGAAGAGCGCGGGGGTCGTCTGGTTCACGCGCAGGTCGGTGGTCTGCGCGGAGAGGACGGTGGCGACGAGGAGCTCGAAGGGGTTGCGGAAGTCGAGCTCGGGATGGGCGTACGGGTACACCTCCGCGAGCTCCCGGTTGATCCGCCGGGCCCGCCGCACCATGCCGAGCCGCGACTCGGGCCGGACGGCCGCCTTCTTCGGGACCGGAGCCCCGTCCGGAGCGGCGGCCTTCTTCGAGGCGGCCTTCTTCGGCGCGACCTTCTTGAGGGCGGCGGACTTCGGGGCGGCCGACTTCGGGGCGGCCGACTTCTTCGCCGCGGGCGCCTTCGCGGCCCTCTTGGCCGGAGGTGAATCCTCCCGATTCGCGGCTTTCGACCGCTTCGACACGCCGTGTTCGCCCACGGCGGAATTACCTTCGGCCGACACTCTTCCAGCCCCCTTGGCCTGCGTTCTCACCGGCGAGTTGGACACCCGGCCAGCCTAGGGGCCGAGGCCGACATCCGCCCCGCCCACCGCCGATCGGACCCCGATCGGGCCCCTGACGTTCGGCAATGGCGTCCGGTGCGTCAAACTTGTTGTGATTGATCGCACTGTTTGGCACGTCCGGCATCATGGGAGCCAGGTTCCCGTGAGCAGGTCGACAGTAGGAGTGAACTCGTGGACGACGTTCTGCGGCGCGCCCCGCTCTTCGCGGCGCTCGATGACGAGCAGGCCGCCGAGCTGCGCGCCTCGATGAGTGAGGTGACGCTCGCCCGTGGCGACGCGCTCTTCCACGAGGGCGACCCCGGAGACCGCCTGTACGTGGTCACCGAGGGCAAGGTGAAGCTGCACCGCACCTCCCCCGACGGCCGCGAGAACATGCTGGCGGTCCTCGGCCCCGGCGAGCTCATCGGCGAGCTGTCCCTCTTCGACCCGGGCCCGCGCACCGCGACCGCGACGGCGCTGACCGAGGTCAAGCTGCTCGGCCTCGGCCACCCCGACCTCCAGCCCTGGCTGAACGCCCGGCCCGAGGTGGCCGGCGCCCTGCTGCGGGCCGTCGCCCGCCGACTGCGCAAGACCAACGACCAGATGTCCGACCTGGTCTTCTCCGACGTGCCGGGCCGCGTGGCCCGCGCGCTCCTCGACCTGTCGCGCCGCTTCGGCGTGCAGTCGGAGGAGGGCATCCACGTCGTCCACGACCTCACCCAGGAGGAGCTGGCCCAACTCGTCGGCGCCTCCCGCGAGACCGTGAACAAGGCGCTCGCCGACTTCGCCCAGCGCGGCTGGCTGCGCCTGGAGGCCCGCGCCGTGATCCTGCTGGACGTGGAGCGCCTCGCGAAGCGCTCGCGGTGACCACGCGCGCGTAGGTACGGAGAAGGGGGCCGCCCGGTCGAAC